>JBKJXM010000341.1:0-8655 GCA_046716305.1 Candidatus Eiseniibacteriota bacterium | reverse complement strand
TGCCGACCGACACTCGTCCCTGCCTGAGCGACTCGCGCCGGGAGGCCATGACCGTCAACGAACGCCCCCGCTCCCGCGCCACGACGGCATCGCCGATGACGTAACGCTCGCCGGCCTCGCCGCCGCGGGCCGACAGGCGCAGCCGAACCGGGCCGAGCCCCCGCCGGCGAAACGCCGCTTCCAGCTCGACGCGGCCGTCGTCCTCCTGCGCGCGGGCCGACCAGGGGCGCCAGGTGAACCGGGTCCGCACGCCATGGGAGCCGCTCTCCACCGCCAGCTCTCCCGCGACGGCCCGTGCTTCGCCCGGCCTCCGGCGCCATCGCGCCGAGACCTCGACGGGCCGGACGCGGCGCGTCACCGCGGCCAAGACCGCGGGACCCCGGGTCGGCGAGAAAAGCACCTCGGCGGCCAGCTCGTCCTGGTCGCTCCCGACGCTCCCCGCGGCCGAAGCAGCCCGGACACCATCGGCGCCTCTCCCCGCCGCAAGCGCGATCCGCGTCCGGCCGCGCGAGGCGCCAACCCCGCCCGAGCCCACGGTTCCGTCCTCTCCGCGCCCCATGACACCCCAACCCGCCACCGGCCCGATGACCGCGGCGGCCGCGGCGCCGCGCAGCGCGAGGCTGCTCGGGCCGCGTGGAGCCTCGAACCCCGGAAGCGAAAGCCTCGGTCTCGCGACGGCGCGAAGGGATCGGGCCAGTCCTAGCGCCTCGCCCAGAAGGACCGGAGGGCGGCGCGTCACGACGGCGCCCGCCGTGATTCCCGCCCGCTGGCCCTGGATCCGAATCGTGCTCCACGGCCGGCGTTCGGGCCGTGGCAGCCACGAGGCCTCCGCATTCAGGCGCCCTGGCGCGACCTGGAGCCACAGGCGCCGCAGCTCCATCGCCCCGTCGCGCCAATCGGCCCGCATCCCCAGGCCGCGCGTCGGGTCCCGATCCTCGAGCCGGTCGGGAGACTCCAACTCCTCCGCCGGCAGCGGGATCCAAGCGGTTGAATCGGCCTCCAGCCCCGGCTCCTGAGCCGACGCCATGGCGCTCACTGCCCCGGCCGGCAGCAACGTGAGCAGAGGCGCGAATATAACCGCTAGTTCGATACCGCGCCGCATGATAGCAGAGCGCAGGAGCCGATTCTGGTCGCGTTTTCGAGGGAAAGATGATATAATCGAGAACACTCGTCGTGCAAATGACGCACCACGCCGGCTTCGGCTGTCGCGACACCTTTGACTTAGAGGGACCACGAAGGCGACATGGCCAAATCCGTATCCCATTGTCTCGTGCGTCCCTACCCCTCGCCCGCAAGTCCAGCAGCCCGATCTGTTCCGGAGGACCCCCATGCGTCCGCGTTCTAACTGCATTGTCGTTCTCTCCACCCTTCTATGCCTGGGGGGAATTCCGGCCACTTCGTACGCCGCGCGCACCACGGGCGGCCCCCAAGAGGCTCCGCCTGCCGGCGTGCTGCGGCACGCGGCGCCTCCGAGCGAGACAATCCTCCAGGGGTCCAAGACCCGGGCGATTCAGCGGGCGCCCGCGGCGGGGGAAACTGTTTACGTCTGGTCGGACAACATGGAAACCCGTTCCAGCCCGTCGAACGAAGGCGGATTCAGGCACTACGACCAGTCGATCAAGCCCACCGCGTGGCACGTGGACAGCCTGGCAGGTCTGAGCTGTCAAGGGGCGGCGTGGTGGTGCGGGATCGTGGATTCGACCTGGACCTTCGATACGAACCGCGCGGGGTACGACAACGACTGGACGCAATACCTCACGATTCAGGTGGACCTGTCCGACGTGCCCCAGGGAGTGCCTGTAACGCTCCACTACCGCCACAAGTTCAACGCCGAGCCTGCCTACGACTACGGCACTGTCGAGATCTTCGACCTGGACGAGGACTGGATGCCGGTCGCGCAGTACACGGGCAAAGTGCCGAACAACCAGTCTCAGTGCGACTCCGTGACGATCTTGATCCCTGATTCGACGCGGATCAAAACGCCCTTTCTCCATTTTCGGTTCAGGTTCACGTCGGATGTCGGCTACTCCTCGGCCGACGGGCTGTACGACGGGGACGGTTGGATCATCGACAACATCACGGTCAAGGCGGGCGGGGTGGTCCGACTCTTCGATGACGGGCACGGGGTCCCGGGCAGCTGGATTGCCTCCACCTTCCCCGGCGTTGGCGACTTCTTCTGGATCTCGAGCGGCGTCTTCACCGAAGACTTGTGCGCCACCAACATGTCGAAGCTCTGGACCGACTGGGACCCGGTCGTCCAGTCTTCCGTTCCTCGGATGGACAACCTGCTGAACACGCCGCCGATCGCGATCAACCGCGCGTCGAACGCCTTCGTCGAATTCGACGTCTACCGGAACCTGCCCCTCGACGCATGCTTCTACTATCACCTGAATTTCCGGACCAAGAACGTCGGGGACGCGAACTGGAGCATCTGGCAGGACCCCACATTCTTCGTCTATTACGGGGGCAGCAAGGACTGGGCGCGCCAGCGCATCGCCCTGCCCGGAGCCGGAAATCACGATTCGCTCCAGGTGCAGCTCGGCCTCCGGGATTACGCCGACACGTTCTGTGGCGGCCTCTCCTCGCCCGGCGGCGTGTACGCCTTCTTCGACAACATCGCGGTCGGCGTGATCGGCACGGCCCCTCCCTCGTTCGTTGTTCGCGACATCGACTTGTTCAACGACACGTTCCAGACGACCCCGTTTTTCCGGGATGACAATTTCAACGCTCCCGTCGGCGACACCACCGTGGTGAACGTCAACGCGTCGTTCGGCTACAAGCAGGGTTTCATGTACTACCGGACCGGACCGGGGGCGTTCAGCTCCACTCCTCTTACTCGCGTGGCCCCCGCGCTTCCCACCCGCTTCCATGCGGATGTGCCGGCCGGCAGCTATCCCGCGGGCACCACGCTCGAGTACTACTTCTCGGCGACCGACAGCCTCAACAGCACCGCCTACTACCCTACCAACGCGATCACGGCGCAGCGCTACCTGACGGCGTCGATCCTGCCCGTCAAGACGGCCACCAATCCGGCGGGAAGCTGTTTCGACAGTCTGGCCACGATCCTCTACGTGAACCACTTCTCTGGCCGCGAGACGAGTCCGCGGATCGTGGACGCCTTGAAGGCGCTGGGGCACAAGCTGGATACGTGGGAGGTGAACGGGCCGAGCAGCGGCGTGGGGAACAGTCTGGGTGGCGCCGATCCGACGGACATTCAGTACCACTGGCCTGTGACGGACGTGATCTCGCTGCTCCAGTACAAAACGATCATCTGGCACTCTGGGGATCTCTCGTCGTTCACGATCACCAAGGAGGACCAGGCGGTAATCCAGTCCTGGGTCCAGCAGAGCGGGAATGACCGGAACTTCTGGATCACCGGGGATGACGTCGCTTTCGACCTGGCGACGGGGGCGGACTACAACAGCTTCCTCACCTTCACCACGGGAGCGCGCTACGTTCGGAATGCCTGGGAGAACACGCCTCAGGACACGCTGCATCCCGTCGTGACAGGTGTCGCCGGCGGTCCGGCCGCCGGGCGCTTCCTGCACCTGAACGGCGACTGCCCCATCCTCAACAAGTTCGACATGATCGCCAGCTCCCCCACGGCCTTGGCCGGCGGGAGGGCGGGAACACTCCTCCGCTATCCCAACACCCAGCCCGCCGCGACCCGATACGCGACCAAGTACACCAGCTTCGGCCCGGACAGCGCCCGGGCGGTGTTCATGGGCTTCAGCTTCAATGCGATCGAGGAGGGCGGGGAGCGGCTTCAGCTGGCCAAGGCGATCGTCCAGACCTACTTCAAGGAAGCGCCATGCTACACGCCGACCGGCGTCGAAGAGAGTCCCGGCGGCGCCGCGCCTCCGGTGCGCACCCAGCTCTTCCAGAACGCTCCGAATCCGTTCAACCCGATGACCGCGATCCGATTCACGGTGGCCGGGCAAGGGCCGGTGCGGATCGATATCTTCAGCGTGAACGGGCGGCGCGTCCGGACGCTGGTCGACAAGTCGTACGAGCCCGGCGACTACACGGTTCGCTGGGACGGTACGGACGACCAAGGGCACTCGCTCGCGAGCGGCGCCTACTTCTACCGCTTCCGGGCTGCGGGAGCTTCCGACTCGAAGAAGCTCATCCTGCTCCGCTGATAACCGCGCGCTCCATCGCGCGCGCTCGACATCGTGGGGACGGCCTGGCGGCGACGCGGGCCGTCCCCTTTCCTTTGGGAGAAGACGCACTCCGGCAGACGTGACCACGCCGCCGCCGGCGTCATCCAGCCGTCCCGCCGAAAGCGCGAGGCGCCTCCAGCGCGCCGACAACGCGAAGCCGATGCGACCGGGCGCCTCCCCGCGTCCGGCCCGAAGGGCGACCGCGGGACCCAGGGGGACCTCCAGCGCGACACGGGGGCTGCGCCGCCCTCTCGCCTCCCAGCGATCCGCGGCCGCGAGCGTGATACCGTTCGCGCGGACTCTCAGGCAGTAGAGGGCCGACGGTTCCGCTCCGAGCGACGAGAGCCGCGCGCTCCGAACAGGGCGGTCCGCGTCGAGAGTGAATTCGGCGACGAATCGTTTGCCACGGAAGCCCGCCGTGGCGCCGGCGCCGGCCGCCCACCCCGACGCCCCTTTCTCGCCGGCGAAGGCCAGCGACAGCCGCTCCACGTGTGCACGGAGCAGGAGCGCACGCCCACCCATCTCGCGCCAGGAGACCGCGTAGGAATGCTCGGCGAGGTCGGGCGTGCCCACTCGCGCCCACGCGGCCTCGAGGAGCGTCTCCCCGAGGCGCCATCTGGCCCCCACCCGGTCCGCGGCCAGGCCCTCTACGTCGTAGAGGGCGGCGTGGCTCGCGGCGGCCGTGATGCGCTCGGGCTGGGGATCCTCTTCGAGAATGTCGAACGGGAGATCCATCGAGACGGCACCGACTGCCTCGGGCGAGGCCTGACGAAGATCGAAGGCGGCCCGTGCCCGTGCCGGATGGAGCGCCACGGCAACACACGCGAGGGTTGCCGCGATCGCGCGCCTCAAGGGGCACCTCCTTCCGGCACCACCGCCACCGGAATCGCCGTGCGCCGGGGACCCCGGCCCCCTTCGGGCGCGGCCTCGGCCGTGATCACATAGAGACCCGGCGGGACCCAGTCGCCGCTTCCGTCGCGGCCGTCCCAGACGAATGCGCCTTCGCTCGCGAAGCGCTGATCCCGAACGAGCGTCCGGACGCGGCGCCCGATCAGGTCGAGCACCTGAACCCGTAGCGAACGGCCTCGGGCGTCCTGAGTCAGACGCAGTAAGAGCGGCCGGTCGCCAGCCGAGTGACGGAGCACGCGGGCGCTCGCAACGAGGAGCGCGCCGCGAGTCCCCGGGCCAGGGTCCGGCGCTCGAAGCGAGTTCGCGCGCCCCGGTGTCGCGCGCGCGCGGTCGATGCACTCGGCCCACGATCCCTGGTGGTGGCCCGGAAGATCGGGGGAAAGGCGCTCGAGTGTGCCGCCGCGCGTGACGGAGCGCGCGTCGTACGGCACGACGTCACTCGGGTATCCGTCGGCCGTGGTCACGCGCGCGACATCCGCGAAACCCGCGTCGCCGTTTACGTCGTTGAGCGATGACCATCCTCCAGCAACGCCCAGGACGAGGGTCGAGTCGAGGCCGTACCGCGTGCGGACCGCTTCGGGGTTCTGGGCGACGACCAGGATGGCGCCCGCGCCAAGCGGCCGCGGCGTCGCGCCGCGCTCGATGGCTCGCGGCGACGATGACGCGTCCGCGAGGGAGAGCTGCCCCACATCCGCCACCGGCTCCCGCATCCACAGCTCGACCCATTCGCCCGCCCCGTCGTCGTGGAACGCGATCTCCTGGATGACCGCGGGAGACGCTCGCGTGCGCGCGGCCACGAACGCGGTATCGGAGAGGCCGTCCGTCGCCGTGACTCCAGCCTCCGGCGCGACCCGCGCGACCGCTCGATACGGCCCGTCGCTCCCCGCGGGAAACGCCGTCTGGACCCATGCGCTCTCGCCGGGCGCCAGGGTCACCCCGGAGTGCACGGCAGCGGGAAGGAGCCCGCCGCCCCAGTCCAGACTGTCGGGAGCGGCGGCCCGCTCCACGACCAGCCGCCACATCGAAGCCTCGACGGGCAGCACGCCGCGGTTCTTGACGAGGGCCCGGAGCGCCACCTCCTCCCCGGGCCAGGACACGACCGGGTCCAACCGCAAGGCGCCCGGGACGAGCGCGATCCGCACACGAGGACGATTGGCGCGGCCCGGCGTGGGCGTCCCCTCGCCTTCCCAGTCTTCAGCGTTTCGGTCGGTGTCGCCTCCGTCCTCTCGCCGCGCGAGGCTGTGGCCCGAGGCGGCGTCAGGCGCCGGCGTTCCCTCGAAAAGCTCCGGCGCATCCAGATCCCCGTAGCCCAGGCGGTCGAGGACCAGAGCGCCGCGCGTGAGACGGACGGCATCGGGTCCGTTCTGCATCGAGCCCGAGAGCGCCGAGCCGGCCGCGAGGTAGACACCTCTCGCCGCGATCGTGACGTCCGGCGAGCCGCGGAAGATCGCCGTCCAGACGCCGGGCCTTGCGCCGTCGGCGGCTTCGATCACGACGCCGGCGAGATCGCGGGAGACCGAGTCCGGGTTCCATAGCTCGACGAACTCGGCCCCCTCGTCCGGGCCGGCCGGGTCGTAGAGGACTTCGTTCAGGACCAGGTCGGCGCGCGCCGGCTCGGCGCGGAGAACGAGGATCGCTCCCGTGGCGGTCAGGCACGAGGCCAGGACGAGGAAGCGGAGCAGGGATCGGTGCACGGATTCCTCCGGTTTCCGGAGGCGAGGGGAGGTGGTGAGTCGGGGACCGGCGTCGGGTGCGCCGAGGTTTCTGGGACTTGGGGCGGGCCGAGCTACAGGCACCGCGCGGCGATCACATCAAGTTGAACCGGCGTCGCAACGTCCATTCGACCGCAAGGGCGACCACGAGCACCACAAAGAGGAGCGGGTTGTGAAACAGATCCACCTGCGCCATGCGCGACCGGACGAGGTCCGGGGAGCGAAGCCGCTCCAGCACGGGCTCGGGCTGGGCGAGCGGGGCCGACGCGCCTCCGGAGCGCTCTGCGAGTCGCTGGAGCACGTCGGGCTCCGCGGCCAGGGTCTCGAACTCGATCCCTTGGGCCCCGACCGCCACGCGCGTGCTGTCCACACCGACGACGCGGCCGCCGCGCTCCACCCGACCCACGAGCTGATAGACGCCCGGAGCCACCGCGATGGAGCCCGTGTAGACGCCGGGATCGGAGGGAGCAAGCGCCGCCGAGCCCGAGGCCGCCGTTCCTGCGCCGACCGTTCCTGCGCCGACCGCGCCCCCAGCTCCCCCCGGTCCGGAGATGCGCCGGGCGCGCACCGTGGCGCGCGCGTCGCCGCCGCGCGGGGTCGTCGAGGTCAACCGAACGGCGATCGAGCGCCCCTCGGCGGTGATGTCGGGCGCCGTGATGCGGACGGGCCGGTCTTCGCCGGCCGAGGCGAGCCAGCGGGAGAGCCCGCGGAAGAACGAGGCCTCGACGCCCGCGCCGTTCCCCAGCCCCGACGCCGTGAGACCCCACCGGTAGACGCCCGCGGCGTTCAGCACCGCCACGCGGCCAGCGCCGACGCGCCCCGCGAAGAGAAGAGGCACCTGCGCGTCCTCGACCCGCGCGGCCAGGATGGACGTCAGCGCGCCGCCGGTCGCGCCCAGGTAGGCGGGAAGCTTGACCGGCGGCAGCTCTCGCCAGGTAGCCCCGGCGCTCGCCGCGTCGCCGCCCAGGAGCGCCACCTCGTGCACGCGTCCCTCGGGCGTCAGATCGGCGATCGCGGACACGCCGGGATCGCGGCCCCAGAATCGCCACGTCAACCCGAGCGCGCGGGAGAGCGGCGTCTCGACGGGGGCGCGCCCATCGGGATCCACCCACAAGAGGACTCCTCCACCGCGCTCCAGGTACCGGAGCAGCGCCTGAGCGCGCTCCGGCGTCATGGTGCGCGCGTCGTAGCGCGCCACCACCGCTTCGGCGGACTCCAGATAGGAGGCGAGCGGCGCCGAGGAGCCGCCGGCGGTCGCCGCGGCGCCCGGGCCCGCGGGAGTCAACCGCACCACCGACCACGCCGTGTCGGACTGAATCCCGCGCGAGAGCGCTCTGAGATCCCAATCCCACGCGGCCGAGATCACCGGGACGATCCGCTTCGCGGGGCGCACCGTCACCGCGACCAGCCGGGATTTGTTCTCACGCATGGGATCGCCCGGCACCGGGTCCAGCGTGACCGAGAGAAAGTGCTTGCCGGAGGCGAGCGGGACGAAGGGAAGACTGACGCGGCTGGACGAGCCGGGACCGGCCAGCGTGTATGACGCACTGGCCAGCTCGCGCCCACCCTCCGCCAGCCGGACGATCCCCCTCGCCGAGGATCGCGTCCCCTGGCGCACGGTCACGTGCACGGCGGCGGAGCGGCCCAGCACGGCTTCCTCCGGCGCCTCCACGCCCGCGATGCCGACGGTGGGCGGGTCGGCCGCGGAGCCGGCCACCAGCGCGAATGCGGGGAGCGAGGGGTCCTGTGCGCGCTCGGGGTCTTCTCCACGGTTCACCGCGCCGTCGCTGATCACGATGAGCGCCGCGACGGAGTCGGGATCGACCCGCGCCGCGCTCTCGCGGAGCGCGTCGCCGAGCGCGGTCTCCCCC
>JBKJXM010000340.1:0-6315 GCA_046716305.1 Candidatus Eiseniibacteriota bacterium | reverse complement strand
CTGGCGGACGTCTTCCAGCGGCTCGCCGACTTCCAGACCCGCTCGGTACGTCCCACCGGCGTCCGCAACCTCTCGAATGTCCGCGCCGCCTATCCGCGCTCCAACGATATGGCGCAGGCGATCCGGTCGTTTCTCACCTCGGCGCGGGATCTCTGGGGGATCCGCTGGGCGGTGCTCGGGGGGGATCACGAGGCGATTCCGCTCCGCATGGTGCATGTCACCTTTGGGGAGCCGATGGACATTCCCTCCGACGCCTACTACGCGGACCTGGACGGCACGTGGGATACGAACGGAAACGGGATCTACGGCGAGGTGGCGGACAACCTGGACATGCAGCCCGACATTGCCGTGGGGCGTCTCTCGGCGGCGTCGCGCGCGGACGCGGCGGTGCTGGTGGACAAGGCGCTCAAGTACGTGACCGCTCCGATCGCGGCGGCGGTCGGGAAGCAGCTCATCCTGGCCGAGGTGCTCTTTCCTTCGAACTGGCAGCCCGGGCTGCCGGTCCAGGTGGACGGCGCGATCGAAGGGGAATCGCTCCGCGTCCACCTGCCGGCCTGCGTCGCCGCCGACCGCTACTACGAGAACACGGGCAGCTATCCCGGAGTGCCGGCGCTGAACAAGGCGAGCGCCCTGGCCGCGATGAGCCGCGGATACAACGTGGTCTACCACGTGGGGCACGGCGCCCGGTCGCAGCTCTCCGTGGGTCCGGACATGCTGACGCTGAGCGATCTCGCGACGCTCTCGAACGGGGACTCCACCGCCCTCTGGATCGTCTCGAACTGCGCCTCGGCCGCCGTCGACTACGACTGCGTCGCGGAGCGCCTCGTCCGCCGCTCCGGCGGCGGGGCCCTCGCGTACGTGGGCGCGACGCGCGACTCGTGGCCCGGAGCGGCGGCGCGTCTGAACGAGAGGCTGGAGCAGGGACTCTTCCAGCTCGCGACCCCAGCCGGCGGAACGACCTTGGGCGAGGCGGTCGCCGACGCCCGCGCCTCTCTTCTGCCCGAGGCGCGCAGCGAGACGCAGGAGCGCTGGTCCTACTTCGAGACCGTTCTCCTCGGGGTGCCCAGCCTTCCGATCTGGCGCTGCCCGCCCGCGACGTTCGCGGTCACGCGCCCCGATTCGGTGCCGCTCAGCGCGCCGACCTTCCAGGTCACGGTCACCGCGGGCGGCTCGCCCGCCGAGTCGGCCCTGGTCGTGGCGTGGAAGGCGGGCGAGGACTACGTGTCGGTCTACACCGACGCCGCGGGGCGCGCGACGGTGGCGCTTCACCCCGGGTCGGCCGGCGGCTTTTCTCTCGCCGTCACCAAGCGCGATACGCGCCCCTACCTCGACTCCCTCTCGGTGACGGCCGCCGCCCCGGCGCACTTCGCGTCGGTGGGCGCGGTAACCGCCGACGCCGTGCACGGAGACGCCGACGGACTCGTCGGGGCCGGCGAGGCGTTCGGAGTGTCCGGCGCCATCCGGAACACCGGCCAGACGGCGAGCAACGGCCCGCTCACGCTGGTGCTCGAGGCGGCGTCCTCGGGACTCACGGTGGAGAAGGGGACCGCGGTCGTGGCGGCGCTCGCGCCGGGCGCGCAGCTCTCGATTCCCGATTCGCTTCGCGCGCGGGCCGTGGCTTCGCCGAACGCGCCCCGGATCGAGCGCCTGCGGCTGATCGCGCGCGACGCGACGCGGGCGGACACGAGCGAGGTCGACGTGGAGGTCACCGCCGCGTCGCTCCTTCTCGTCCGCTCGACGATGACGGACACCAACGGAAACGGAATCCTCGAGCCCAACGAGGACGCGACGTTCACATGGAGCGTGGGGAACCAGGGCGACGGACGCGCGCGCACTCCGGCGATCCTCGTCCAGAATCCGGCGGCCGGCGTGTCGCTCCTCACGCCCGCGGGAACGGCGCCCTCCATTCCTCCGGGCGGATCGGCGGCCACGACGGCGGTGATCATCCGCGTCGGCGCCGCGGTTCCGTCGGGTCGTCTCTTCGATCTGGGAATCACCGACGCGTACGGCCACTCGTGGACGTTCCCCATCGAGCGGGCGGCGCCGCCCGCCCCGGCGAACCTGCGCGTCACCGCCTCCGGCGTGGACGGGATCACGCTCGTATGGGACGCGGTCACCGCTCCCGATCTTCTCGGCTACGTGGTGCTGCGCGCCGGCCCGGACACCACCGCGGCCCCGGTGGAAGCGTCCGCGCTTCCGGCGCGGCGCTCCACGCTGTACGAGAACGCCGGCCTGACACCGCTCACGAGGTATTACTTCGCGGTCGCCGCCGTCGATTCGAGCGGAAACCGGAGCGCGCGCTCCCCGTATCTGCTCGCGAGCACCACGCCGCGGGCGATCGCCGGATGGCCGGCGCCCCTGGGAGCCGCGACGTCCGCGTCGGTCTGCTTCGCCGACTTGAACGGCGACGGCCGCCTGGAAGTGATCACGGGCGCCGATCGGCTCTACGTGTTCCGGGCCGACGGCACCGACTGGATCGACGGGGACTCGTCTCCCGCGACGCTCGGGGTCTTCTCGTCGCTCCTTCACGGCATCGCCTCCTCTCCCGCCGCGGCAGACGTGAACCAGGACGGGGTGCCCGAGATCGTCGCCGCCTCGTGGGACGACTCCCTGGTCGCGGTCTATCGCCCGAACGGATCGCTGCTCCCCGGCTGGCCGAAGAAGGGGATCGCGCCGTTCTGGTCCTCGCCGGCGGTGGGGGACCTGGACCAGGACGGCGGCCTCGACGTGGTGATTGGATCGAACGCGAGCCGGATCTACGCGTGGCATGCGAACGGGACCGAGCTGGCCGACGGCGACTCGAATCCCGCGACCGACGGCGTCTACTACGTCCCGATCGGAACGGTGATCTCCTCTCCCGCGATCGCGGACGTGAACGTCGACGGCACCCGCGAGCTGATCTTCGGCACCTCCGCGTCGCGCGTCTACGTGCTGCGCCACGGCGCGCCGCTCGCCGGCTGGCCGTTCGTCGCCACGGGGCTCATGAGCTCGTCCCCGGCCGTGGGCGACATCCTGCCCGGCATCCCGGGGCTCGAGATCGCGATGGCGTCCTCCAACGACAGCGTCTATGTCCTCACCGCATCGGGGCAGCGGGCGCCGGGATGGCCCCGGCCGCTCGAGCTGACCCCCGGAAACGGACGCGTCCCTTCCGCGGTCCTGGCCCCGCTCCGGAAGCACCTGGGGAACCCGGCGCTCGACGTGATCGTGTGCGGGACGGACGTCCGCTTGCGCGCCTTCGACGGATGCGGGGCCTTCCTGGCGGGATGGAGGGGCGTGACGCTGGGCGCCGGGACCGAGGCCTCGCCGGCGGTGGCCGACCTGGACGGCGACGGATCCCTCGAGGTGCTGATCGGCGCCGAGGACCGGCGGCTCTACGCATTCCACTCCGACGCGACGCCGGTGAGCGGGTTCCCCATCGAGATCGGGGCCGAGGTCCGCTCCACGCCGGCGATCTGGGACCTGGACCAGGACGGCGCCACGGACATCGTCCTGACCGGTTGGGACGGGAAGACGTACGCGTGGCGCTACCCCGGCTCGTTCTCCACCGCGGGGATGGCGTGGCCGATGTTCCACCACGACAACTGGCACACCGGCACCGCGACGTTTCCCATTCTCACATCGGCCGACCCGGCTCCGCTTCCGATTCCGCCGTCGGCGCCGGGCGCGCGCGCGGCCCTTCGTCAGAACCACCCGAATCCCTTCAATCCCGTCACCGTGATCGGATTCACGGTGCCCGGTCCCGCCGCCGCGCCCGTCACCCTCCGCGTCTACGCCGTGGACGGCCGGCAGGTGCGCACGCTGGTTTCCCGCCAGCTCGATCCCGGCTATCATGAGGTCCGCTGGGACGGCCGCGGCGACTCCGGAGCTCCGCTCGGTTCGGGCGTCTATCTCTACCGCGCGGAGATCGGCTCCGTGTCGTTCGCGCGGAAGATGGCGCTGCTGCGCTGAGCGCCGCCGCGCGACGCGGCATCTCTACCGTCCCCACCCGACCCACCACGCGAGGAGATCGAATGGCCGAGCCGGTCCGCGTGCGCTTCGCGCCCAGCCCGCCGGGGTACCTGCACGTCGGCGGGGCGCGCACCGCGCTTTTCAACTATCTCTTCGCCCGCCGCCACGGCGGGGTCTTCGTCCTGCGCATCGAGGACACCGACCGCGAGCGCTCCACGAAGGAGGCGGTGGACGCCATCTTCGAGGGGCTCCGCTGGCTGGGGCTCCAGTGGGACGAGGGGCCGGAGGCGGGTGGCGAGCACGGACCGTACTTCCAGAGCGAGCGCCTCACCCTCTACGCCGCGGCCGCGGAGCGGCTCCGGGTGGAGGGCCGGGTATACCCGTGCTTCTGCGATCCCGAGGCGCTGAAGCAGCGCCGCGAGGCGGCGTTGAAGCGGGGCGAGCCGCCCAAGTACGACCGCACCTGCTACCGCCTTCCGCGCGAGGAGGCCGCCGCGCGCGCGGCGCGCGAGCCGCACGCGCTCCGCTTCGCAATTCCCGACGGAGTGACGTCGTGGGAAGACAGCGTGCGCGGGGAGGTCACGTTCCAGAACGCCACGCTGGACGACCTGGTCATCCTGCGCACCGACCGCCACCCCACGTACAACTTCGCCGCCGTGGTGGACGACGCCGCGATGCGGATCACCCACGTGCTCCGCGGCGACGACCACATCTCGAACACGCCGCGCCAGATCCAGCTCTACAAGGCCCTCGCGCTCGAGCCGCCGCGCTTCGGGCACGTGCCCATGATCCTCGGATCGGACGGCACCCGCCTGTCGAAGCGCCACGGCGCCACGTCGGTCACGGAGTACCGGGACGCCGGGTTTTTGCCCGAAGCGATGGTGAACTTCCTGGCGCTCCTCGGCTGGGCGTACGACGGCGAGCGCGAGATCTTCACGCTGGAGGAGCTGACGCAGTTCTTCTCGCTCGACCGCATCTCGAAGAACCCGGCGATCTTCAACCACGAGAAGCTGGAGTGGATGAACGGGGAGTACTTCCGCGCGCTCCCCCTCGCGAAGCGCGCCGACCTGGTGGTCGCGCATCTTCGCGCGACCGGCGCCGTGCCGGAAGGGCTGCTCCGGGATCGCGCCTTCCTCGAGCGAGCGGTGGAAGCGGTGGGGGAGCGGATGCGGCGGCCGCACGACTTCCTCGTCTACGCCGCCTTCCTCTTCGTGGACGACGTGGAGTCGGACCCCGCCGCGTGGGCGGAGCTCAAGGCCAAACCCCAGGCGCCCGAGCGGCTCCGGAAGCTGGCGGACGCGCTGCTCGCCGTCGAGCCGTTCGAGCACGATCCGATCGAGAAGGGCGTGCGCGGCGTCGCGGCCTCCGAGGGCGTGAAGGCGGGCGAGGTGATCATGCCCGCGCGCATCGCTCTCACCGGGAAGAAGGTGACGCCGGGGATCTTCGACGTGATCCTCCTCCTCGGGCGGGAGCGCACGGTCGCGCGCCTGAAGCGCGCCGCCGAGAAGCTCTCCACCGCGTCCCCGGCGCCCGCCGCGTGATGGACGCCGCGCGGCGTCCGTTCCGCTCCCTCAAGGTCGCGCTCGTCCACGACTGGCTGACCGGCATGCGCGGCGGCGAGAAGTGCCTCGAGGTTCTGTGCGAGCTCTTCCCGCACGCGGACCTGTACACGCTGGTGCACCGGCGCGGGAGCGTCGCCCCGATCATCGAGAAGCGCCGGGTGATCGAGTCGTGGATCGCGCGCCTGCCGCTGGGCCGGAGCCGCTACCGCTGGTTCGCACCGCTATACCCGCTCGCGATCGAGTCGTTCGACCTGAGCGCGTACGACCTGGTCGTGTCCCTGAGCCACTGCGCGGCGAAGGGCGTGATCACGCGCGCCGACTCCCTCCATGTCTGCTACTGCTTCACGCCGGTCCGCTACTTCTGGGATCTCTATCCCGAGTACTTCGGACCCGGCCGCGCCGGACGGATCGAGCGCGCGGCCGCGGCCCTGGTGGCGCACCGGTTCCGCGTCTGGGACCGCGTGAGCGCGGACCGCGTCGATCTCTTCGTGGCGGACTCCGCTCACGTGAGGGACCGGATCGCCAAGCACTACCGGCGCGCGGCGCCCGTGGTGCACCCGCCGGTGGACACGACCTTCTTCACGCCCGGGGGTCCCGGGGATCCCGATCGCGCCCCGGCCGCGCGCGAAGCGGCGCCTCTCCTCGTGGTCTCCGCGCTCGTTCCCTATAAGGGAGTGGAGCGGACGATCCGCGCGGCGCGCCGGCTCGACATGCCTCTCCGCATCGTCGGCACGGGACCCGAGCGGGCGCGGCTCCAGCGGATCGCGGGTCCCGGCGTGCGGTTCGACGGCTGGCTGGGGCCCGA
>JBKJXM010000339.1:0-13151 GCA_046716305.1 Candidatus Eiseniibacteriota bacterium | reverse complement strand
CGCTCGCCCAGGCAATGCTGGAGTTCCAGAAGACTTACGACTGGGACTTCATGAAGGTGAACCCGCGCGGCTCCTACCATATCGAGGATTGGGGCGCGCGGACGAAGCGCCCCGGTACGGGTCCACTGGACAAGCCCAAGGTGGTGGAGGTCGTGATCCGGCGGCCCGAGGATTGGGACCGGATCCGTCCGCTCGACGTCACCAAGGGGGCGCTCGGGGAGCATCTCGACGCCGAGGAACGAATCGCGGCCAAGATCCAGGGGGACGTGGACTGGGTCATGACCGTGTTCAACCCGATCTCGGTAGCGGCCGACCTCGTGAACGACGACGCGCTCTTCGTCGAGCATCTCCGGCGCCACGGCGAGCGCGTCCACGGCGCCCTTCGCGCCATCGCCGATACCTTCGCGGCGTTCACGCGGGAGACCATGGTGCGCGGTGCGTCGGGCATTTTCCTGGCCACCACCGATTGGGCCAACGACACGTTGATCAAGCGGGAAGAGGTGGAGGAGTTCGGCCGTCCGTACGACCTCCGCGTGCTGGCCGAAGCCGCCGCGGCGCCCCTCAACACGCTCCACGTCTGCGGACCCGGCGCCTATCTCCGCGAGCACACCGACTATCCCGTCGCGATCTTTTCGTGGGACGCGCGCGCGCGCGGGAATCCGTCCATCCGCGGCATGCGGGGCGCCACCGAGAAGACGCTGATGACCGGAATCAGCGAGGAGACGTTCCTCAACGGTCCGGCCAAGGCCGTGGAGGAGGAGGCCCGCTCGGCCCTCGCCGAATCGGGCGGGACGCGTTTCATCCTGGGCCCCGGCTGCGCCGTGCCGGCGGCCTCGTCCCAGGAGCAATACGCGATCGTCCGGGAGGCCGCACTCGCATGCGCCTGAGCGCCTTCAAGTCGAAGATCCATCGCGCCCGCGTCACCGAGGCGAACCTGAACTACGAAGGATCCGTCACGCTGGACCCGGACCTCATGGACGCCGCGGACATCCTGCCGCATGAGCAGGTGCAGGTGCTCAACGTGAACAACGGCGAGCGCTTCGACACGTACGCCATCCGCGGCCAGCGCGGGAGCGGCGTCGTCTGCCTGAACGGCCCGGCGGCGCGGCTCGCCCAGGTAGGCGACATGGTCATCATCCTCACCTACGCCTGGATGGAGCGCGAGGAGCTGGAGCGCCACACGCCGCGCGTCGTCATGGTCGACGAGCGTAACCGTCCGCTCAAGACGGAGACGGCCGGCGGGCGCGGGGGAAACCCCCGATGATGGAGCGCGCGCGCGTGCGTCGCGGAGCCTTCCGGTGAGACAGCGCCTCGCGGGCGCCCTCCTGGCGCTCGCGCTCATTTCCGCAAGCGCGGCTCCCGCTTCGGCCAAGACCGCGTTGGCCGACACCACCGCGCCCCATGTCGACGTCCTCACCATCGACGGCGCCATCTCGCCGATCACCTCGCAGGTCATCACCCGCGCCATCGACGCCGCGGAGCGGAACGGGCGCGAGGCCCTGGTCGTGCGGCTGGACACTCCGGGCGGCCTGGACACCAGCATGCGGGACATCATCAAGCGCATCCTGGTCGCGCGCGTGCCCGTGGTGATCTACGTGGCTCCCGCGGGGAGCCGGGCCGCGAGCGCGGGGACCTTCATCGCGATGGCCTCGCACGTCGCCGCGATGTCGCCCGGCACCTCGATTGGCGCGGCCACGCCGGTGAACATGGGCGGCGCGGGCGGAGACTCCACCATGTCGCGGAAGGCGCGGAACGACGCCATTTCCTACATCCGGTCGCTCGCGGCGCAGCGGGGCCGGAACGTCGAGTGGGCGGAGAAGGCCGTGCGCGAAGGGGGCTCGCTCGATGAGAACGCCGCGCTCCGCCTCCGCGTGATCGACCTGATCGCCCGCGACGACGACGACCTGTTCCGGCAGCTCGACGGACGGCAGGTCGTGATCGGAGGCGAGACGCGCACGCTCCACACGGAGGGCGCCATCCGCCACGCGCTCAAGCCTTCGTGGCGGCAGCGCCTCCTCGCGAAGATCGTCGATCCCAACGTCGCGTACCTGCTCTTCATGCTGGGATTCTACGGGCTCCTCTTCGAGCTGTCGAACCCAGGCGCCATCCTCCCCGGCGTCGTGGGCGGCATCTGCATCCTGCTCGCCTTCCTCGCCTTCCAGACCATCCCGATCAACGCCACCGGGCTGGCCTTGCTCCTCTTCGCCATGGCTCTCTTCGTCATCGATCTCAAGGTGCAGAGCCACGGGATCCTGACCGCGGGTGGGGTCGTTTCCCTGGTGCTGGGCTCCTTGCTCCTCGTCGGGGGGGATTCCGGCATGGCGCGCATTTCGTATTCCGTCATCGGCACCATGGTGGTCGCGACCGTCTTGTTCTTCCTCTTCGTCCTCGGCGCGGCATTCCGTGCCCAACGGCGGCGCCCCGTGACCGGGCCCGAGGGGCTTGTGGGGGAGCGCGGGACCGCGCTCACCGACATCGCGCCCGCGGGACGGGTGTTCGTGCATGGAGAGTATTGGGAAGCGGAGTCTTCGGAGCGCATCGAACGCGGCGCCTCGGTCATCGTGGACCAGGTCGACGGGTTGCGGCTCCGGGTGCACCAGGCCTAAGGAAGGAGACGCGATGTTCACTTATTCGACCGTGACCCTCGTCATTCTGGGAATCCTCCTCTTTTCGAGCGCGATCAAGATCCTGCGCGAGTACGAGCGGGCCGTGGTCTTTCGCCTCGGCCGCGCCATCGGCGTGAAAGGCCCGGGCGTCGTCTTTCTCATTCCCGCCGTGGACAAGATGGTGCGGATCCCGCTCCGGACCGTCGCCATGGACGTGCCGCCCCAGGACGTGATCACCCGGGACAACGTGACGGTGAAGGTGAACGCGGTGATCTACTTCCGCGTGCTCGACGCGAACCGGGCGGTGCTCGAGGTGGAGAATTACCTCTACGCCACCTCGCAGATCGCCCAGACGACGCTCCGGAGCATCCTCGGCGAGTCGGACCTCGACCAGCTCCTCTCCAACCGCGACGAGATCAATCTCAAGCTGCAGCAAGTGATCGACCGGCACACCGAGCCGTGGGGCATCAAGGTGAGCACCGTCGAGGTGAAGAACGTCGACCTGCCCCAGGAGATGCAGCGCGCGATCGCCCGCCAGGCCGAGGCCGAGCGGGAGCGCCGCGCCAAGGTGATCAACGCCGAAGGGGAGCTCCAGGCGTCGCAGAAGCTCTACGAGGCCGCCGTGGTCCTCGCGCGCGAGCCGATCGCTCTCCAGCTCCGCTACCTCCAGACCCTGGCCGAGATCGCGACCGAGAACAACTCCACGACGATCTTCCCCGTGCCGATCGATCTGTTCGAGCCGATCATCAGGGCACGGAACGCCGCGCTGGCCGCGGGACCCCGCACGTGAGTCAAGACCGGTACGACGTCGCCATCCTGGGCGCCGGCCCGGGCGGCTACGTCGCCGCGATCCGCGCGGGACAGCTTGGGCTTTCGGCGGCGCTGATCGAGAAGGACCGGCCGGGCGGGACCTGCCTTCACTGGGGGTGCATTCCGACCAAGGCCTTGCTCGAGACCGCGGAGGTGCTGCTGATGTGCCGGCGCGCCGGTGAGTTCGGCGTGAAGGTGGCCGAGGCGACGCTCGATCTGAAGGCCGCGCAGGAGCGGAAGGAGCGCGTGGTCCGGAAGAATCTCATGGGAACCGAATCGCTCTTGAAGAAGAACCGCGTCACGACGATTCAGGGGAAGGGGACGTTGGTCGCGCCCAACCGCATCCGGATCGAGGCCGGCTCCGTGGGCGAGGTGGAGGCCGGCGCGGTCATCATCGCGACCGGATCCACGGTCGGCGCGCTCCCGATGGCGCCGGTGGATCACATGGTGGTGTTGTCGAGCGACGACATCCTCGGGCTCGACCGGGTGCCGGATTCCCTGATGGTGATCGGCGCCGGCGCGGTCGGCGTCGAATTCGCGTCCTTGTACCGCACGTTCGGGTCGAAGGTGACGCTGATCGAGCGTGAGCCCCGCCTGGTGCCGCTGGAGGACGCGGAGGTGTCCGACGCCCTGCTCCGCTCGTTCACGCGGCAGGGGATGGAGGTGTTCACCGGCGCGAACCTCTCCAGCGTGCGCGTGGAAGGGGACGGAGCGTGGAGCGAGTTCCAGGTCGGGAACGAGACGAAGCGCGTCCGGTCGCACCGCGTGCTCATGGCGGCCGGGCGGCGCCCCGCGACCACCGGCATCGGGCTGGAAGCGGTGGGCGTGAAGGCCGAGCGCGGCTACGTGGTGGTGGACGAGCTCCAGCGCACCACCGTGCCGAACGTGTATGCGATCGGGGACGTGACCAAGAGTCCCGCGCTCGCGCACGTGGCGTCGCACGAGGGGATGACGGCGGTCGAGGCGATCGCCGGGAAGAACCCGCACCCCGTGAACTACGACGCGATCCCGAATTGCACCTACTGCCATCCGCAGATCGCGAGCGTGGGGCTGACCGAGGCGCAGGCCCGGGCTTCGGGGCGGCAGACGCGCGTGGGGAAGTTCCCGTTCACGGCCAACTCGAAGGCCGGTATCCTCGGGGAAGGGGACGGGTTCGTGAAGGCGGTGGCGGACGCCGCGAGCGGCGAGATCCTGGGCGTCCATATCATCGGCGTGCTCGCGACCGAGCAGATCGCCGAGTCGGTGGTGGCCCGGCATTTCGAAGCGACGGCGGAGGAGCTGGCCAACGTGGTGCATGCGCACCCGACGCTGGCCGAAGCAACCATGGAGGCGATGTTTGGAACCGAAGGACGCTCCATCCACATCTGAGTCGAGCGCTACCGCGACCGGCGGTGTGCCCGCGAATGGCGGCAGCGTCTCGATCTCCCTCTCGCTTCCCACGGATCGCCGGAAGCAGTCCGGCGAGCGCCGGAAGCCGCTCCGCCCGTACGACCGGCAGAGCGCGGAAGCGCTCCCCGAGCGCCGTCCCGACTGGCTCCGCGTGCGCATTCCCACCGGACGCGCTTACCAGGAAACCAAGTCGATCCTTCGCACCCTCGACCTGCACACCGTATGCGAGAGCGCGAACTGCCCGAACATTGGCGATTGCTTCTCGCGGCACACGGCCACGTTCCTGATCCTCGGCAACGTCTGCACGCGCTCGTGCCCGTTCTGCGACATCCGAAACGGCAAGCCGCTTCCCGTGGATCCCGAGGAGCCCGCGCGCGTCGCCGACGCCGCCCGGCGCCTGGGCCTCCACTACATCGTCGTGACCTCGGTGAACCGGGATGAGCTGCCGGACGGAGGCTCCGCGCACTTCGCCGAGACCATCCGCGCCATCCACGAGGCGATCCCCGGCGCGCGGGTCGAGGTGCTGATCCCCGATTTCCTGGGAGATGACGACGCGCTTCGGACCGTCCTCGACGCGAAGCCCGACGTGCTGAACCACAACATGGAAACCGTGAAGCGCCTGTACAAGCGAGTCCGTCCCGCGGGGCGCTACGAGCGGTCGCTGCGGCTATTGCAGAACGTCGCCACCTGGACGCCCGACATCCCCGCCAAGTCGGGCATCATGGTTGGCGTGGGGGAAACGGAGGAGGAAGTCGACGAGCTGCTCCGCGACCTCCAAGCGCACGGCGTCTCGATGGTGACCGTGGGCCAGTACCTGCCGCCCTCCGGCTCGCACCTTCCGCTCGAGCGCTACGTCCACCCGGACGAGTTCAAGCACTACCGGGAGTACGGCTTGGCGCTGGGAATCAGGCAGGTCGCCTCCGGCCCGCTCGTGCGCTCCTCGTTCCACGCCGAAGAACAGGCGGGCGAGACGGTCTTCGTCCCCTAGGGGCGCCGGCCCCGCACTCCTACAGCAGCGTCCCCGCCAGGATCACACGCGCCGCCGAGAAGTAGATGATCAGGCCCGTCACGTCGACGAGTGTGGCGACGAAGGGGGCCGAGGCAACCGCCGGGTCGAGGCCGAGGCGGCGGAGAATGAAGGGGAGCATGGACCCGACGATGGTGCCCCACAGGACCACGCCGAGCAGACTCACGGCGAGGGTCATGGCGAGCAGGAAGTGGTGCGGCCCGTACGTGTGAAAGGCAGCCTCCCACCCGAGGATACGGATCACGCCAAGCCCCGCGAGAATCGCTCCCAGCCCCAGCCCCGAGAGCACCTCCCGCTTCATCACCCGCCACCAGTCGCGGAGGTGCACCTCCCCGAGGGCCATCGCCCGGATGACGAGCGTCGTGGCCTGGCCCCCGGAGTTGCCGCCGCTGGAGATGACGAGCGGGACGAAGAGCGCTAGCACGACCGCGCGCGCGATTTCCTCCTCGAAGTAGCCCATCGCGGTCGCCGTCAGGCTCTCGCCCAGGAAGAGCACGGCCAGCCAGCCCCCGCGTTTCTGGATCATCTCCTTCACGCTCAGGCGCATGTAAGGCTGGTCGAACGCGGCCGTACCGCCGATCTTCTGGATGTCCTCGGTCGCCTCCTCGCGCACCACGTCCACGATGTCGTCGAGGGTGACGATCCCCTTCATGCGTCCCTGGGCGTCGACCACCGGGATCGCGATCAGACGGTTCGTGGCGAAGAGCCGGCTCAATTCCTCCTGGTCCATCCACTCGGGCGCGGTGACGAGATCGGTGCGCATGACGTCCAGCACCTTCTGGTCGGGCCGCGCCAGGAAGAGCTCGCGGTAGGAGACGACGCCTTCGAGGTGCTGGTCGTGGTCGAGCACGTAGGCGTACGGGAGCGACACCGTCTGTTCGGAGGCCTGGCGGCGCAGGTAGGTCAGCGCCTCGTCCGCGCTCATCTCGGGCCGCACGCGGGCGTATCGAGGATTCATCAATCCGCCCGCGTCGTCCTCCGCGTAGGCGAGCAGCGCGTGCACTTCCTTCCGCGTCGGCTCGTCGAGGAGCTGGAGGAGCTCCTCCCGGTGCTCGGGCCCGGCCTCCTGGATCAGGTCGGCCGCGTCGTCCATGGGGAGAAGCCGGAGCCAGGAGCGGCGTTCGGCCGGGGGAAGGGAGAAGAGAAGCTCCGCCTGATCGCGCGCGCTCAGCTCGAGGAAGAAGTCCTCGGCCTCGGTCCGCTCGAGCGCGTGGAAGCCCTCGAGCCGGTCCTCGGGAACGAGCAGGTTCCACGCTTCCCGGAGATCTTCGGCCGAGAGCCGCTCGGCGACGTCGGATTCGGAATCGGGCGGTGCCATGGAATCGCCTCCACGTGGGCCGGCGCGGCGCCGGCGCGGTCATCCTAGTGGAACCCGCCCCGCTCGGCTACAATGCGCGCATGGCGTGTCGCCTTCCGACAGTGGAGCGGTAACTCCCATGTGCGCGCGCCATCGCCCGACCATGCTGGTAGTGGACGACGATCCGGGCACTTCCGGGCTGCTCCGCGACATCTTCCAGCAGGAAGGCTACGACGTCACGCTGGCCGAGCGGGGGGATGAAGCCCTGGCCCTGGCGCCGGTCCGCCCCTTCGACATCGTCCTCTGCGACGTGCAGCTGCCCGACATCGACGGCATCGATCTTCTCCGCCAGCTGAAGCGCGCCACTCCGGGCACCGCTGTGGTCATGGTCACCGCGTTCGGCACGTACGAGACGACGATCAAGGCGTTGAGCGAGGGGGCGTCGGATTACGTCCGGAAGCCGTTCACGGTCCAGGAAGTCCGGCTCACCGTGGAGCGGGCGATGGAGCGGCGGAGGCTCCAGAACCAGGCCGCCGCGGCGGGCGGGGTCCCCGCTTCGGAGGGTCTGGATTCCCGGCCGATCATCGGGCGGAACCCGGCCATGGTGGAGCTGTTCAAGCTGGTTTCGCGCGTGGCCGCGACCAAGTCGAGCATCCTGATCCAGGGAGAGAGCGGGACGGGGAAGGAGCTGATCGCCCGGACCATCCACCAGGGGAGCCCGCGCTCCGCGCGGCCGTTCGTGCCGGTGAACGTGACCAGCCTCTCCGAGTCGCTCCTCGAATCCGAGCTGTTCGGCCATGTGAAGGGAGCCTTCACCGGCGCGATCGAGAGGCGGCCCGGGCTCTTCGTCGAGGCGAACCACGGGACCATCTTCCTCGACGAGGTCGGGGACATGTCGTTGCCCATGCAGGCGAAGCTGCTCCGCGTGCTCCAGGAGCACGAGCTGAAGCCGGTGGGCGGGAACGAGACGATCGCGGTCGACGTGCGGATGGTGACGGCGACCCACCAGGACCTCGAAGAGCTGGTCCGCGCCGGACGATTCCGGGAGGACCTCTACTACCGTCTCAACGTCGTGTCCCTGCGTCTCCCGCGACTCCGCGAGAGGCCCGAGGACATCCCGCTCCTGGCGGAGCACTTCCTGCGCCGGTTCGGCGCGGCCTCGAACCGTCCGCTCACCGGATTCTCGGCGTCGGCCATGGCCGCTCTCCAAGCCTACCCGTGGCCGGGAAACGTCCGGGATCTGGAGAACGTCGTCGAGCGCGCTGTCGCGCTCGCCCCGGGCTCGATCGTCGAGCTGACCGATCTGCCGGACAAGCTGATCGTGCACGCCCACACCGGCGCGCGGGGGAGTCCGGCGAGCCAGGCGGGAATGACCGCGCGCCCGTCGCTGGACGAGACAGTGCGGGCCTACGTCCTGGAGGTTCTCGGCGATGTGGGCGGGAACAAGACGGAGGCGGCGCGCGTTCTCGGGGTTCCGCGCCGAACGCTTTACCGCATGCTGGAGCGCTATGCGGCCTCGCCGGGGAGAAAGAGTGGAACGAGACGCAACGCCACGCCAGTGCCAGAGTGACACGTATCAAGTATTCCGTTTCCAAACAGCGGCTTAGAAGCGTAATGCAACTGATGCGAGGCAAATCGTCACAGTACCTGCCCTAGCTTATCGCGCTCTCGACCCCCCAGATGGCACTCCAAGCGCACCCGTAATTTAATACCTGGGAATAACTTAACACCCCGCTTTACACGACGGCCCCAGCGTGGCACAAAGACTGCCTTAGACAATCTCCACTTGGGCCCAACAAGACTCTCTCGGGCCCTCGGACAACAGCTCGACGTGAAGGGGCAAGGGCCCTTGTGAAGCGGCGGGTCGCAAGACCGCCGCCAAAACAAGGGTGGGTGCGGGGTGGAGAACGCCGTCAGGTGGGAAGCCGCGGCGCTCCGTTCGAGCGGTAGGTCCGGGGGACCGAGAGGGTGCAGGCCTTCGGTCAAGACGGTAGGCTCGCGAGCGATAGCCCCCCACACTTTCGCGAGAGCCGTCCGCCGAGGGCCTGAATTTTTTTTGTTTCATAGACACGCCCGCCCGCCGTTTCTAGACTCAAGTCTCCGTGAGCTACCGTCGCATTTCCCTTCGAGTCTCAGCACTGCTGATCACTCTCTCTCTCGTGACGCTCCTGGCTGTCGCAGCCGCCGCGCCTCCGGCGTCCGCGCCCGGCTCGCGGCCACGCGCGCCCCTGCCCCGGTCCGCTCCTCCTGATTCCGACGTCATCGGGATGGTGGACGGAGTTCCCCTGCGGCAAGCCGAGTGGGACCGCCTGGCCGACCCCTATTTCAAGGAAGTGGAAACCCGCGCGGGGCGGAAGCTCAACGAGGAGGAGAAGCGGCTATTACGCAAGAACCTCCTCGAGGAATTGATCCGCGAGCGTGTCTGGCTGGCGGACGCGCGCCGCCGCGGCATGAAGGTGAGCGACGACGCCATCGACGCGCGGATGAAGTCGAGCGGCTTCTTCAAAGTCGGGGGGAAGGTCGACGAGGCGAAGTTCCTCGCCTTCAAGCGCTCGCCCACGTCCAACTACGCCGTGCTTCGGGCCCAGGTGGGGATGGGCGTCCTGCTCGAGGAGTACATGCGCTGGATGGAGCGGCGCTTCAGCCCGCGCGAAGCTGAAGTGAAGAAGGCCTACCAGGATCGGGCGGCGCAGGCGGTCATCCGTTACTTCGCCCTGGGACCGGAGGCCATGGCGCTCGAGCCCGAGGCCGGCGCAAAGCAGATCCGCGCCTACTACGAGGCGCACGAGCAGGAATTCCAGACCCCCGACTCGGCCCGCATCCAGTACGTCCGCGTCGCGATCGACGCCGCCGGGACCGACTCGGCGCGGGACGCCGCGGCCGCCGCCGCGCTCAAGTCCGCGAACGACCTCCTCGCCGCCATCCAGTCGGGCGCGCCGGTGGAGACGGCGGCCAAGGTGTACGGCGGACTCCACGATAGCGGCTGGTTCCGGATCTCCGATCCCATCCGCGGCATCGGCCGCTCCGAGCCCCTCCAAGAATCGGTCCGCAACGCCGCGCCCGACACGTGGATCAAGACTCCGATCCGGAACGGCCCGTACTTCCTGGTGGTGCGCCTCGTCGACCGGAAGGCGTCGCGGCTCCAGTCCTTCCGCGAAGTCGCCGCGCTGGCCAAGAAGGGCGCGGACCTCGCCATCCGGAAGGGGCTGGCCGACTCCCTCGGCCGCGAGGAGCTCCGCCTTCACCCCTCGTCCTACGCGGTCCCCAGGCTGGTCGCAACGATCGTGGCGCGCGCGGCCGGGGAGATCGACAGCGGCGCCTCGCCCACGCCCAAGGAAATCGAGAAGACGCTGGAGAAGCGTCGCAAAGCCGCGAAGATCAAGGCCTCGAATCGGGCCTGGGTGGATTCGGTGCGCTCGGTGCTGCCGTCGGAGATCCGGCGTGAGCGGCGTCACGAGGCGATCCAGCGGGCCTTCCGAGAGACGATCAGCCGCCTCCGCAGTGGCGAGGAGGGCGCGCGCGCCGCGAACCAGACCGGCGGCGTGGCTCAGGCGTTCGACCTCTACCGCGGCCAGCCGATCGAATCGCCCATGCTCGTCGAGGGAGCACTCCTCGACTCCCTGTACGCGCTCCGAGCGGGAACCATCGTGGGCCCCCGGGTCGCGCGGGACTCCGTCTTCGTCGTCCGCATCGAGCGGGTCGATCCCGCCTTCGTGCCGCCCTACGAGGCAGTGCGGCAGGCCGCGAATGCCAACGCGCAGATGGTGAATCGCTGGGCCCTGGAGCAGGAGGCAAAGCGCTATTACGAGGCGCACCAGGACGAGTTCAAGAGAAAGCCGGAATTGATTTTCGACTTCGTCTACTTCAAGAAGGCCCACCCCGACAGCGTCGCGGTGCCCGAGAGCCTGCTGGCCGCCTACTATCGCGACCATCCCCTCGAGTTCACCGCTCCGGCCGGCGCGAAACCCCGAATCATCCTCTTCCAGTACCGCCCGGGCGACGGGGCCGATGCGCGGGAGAAGGCCCGGCAGCGCGCGCTGGCCGCGCGCGAGCGGATCACGGGAGGCGAGGACTTCGGGGCCGTCGCCAGGGAAGCCTCCGACGACCGGGAGAGCGGGGAGCAGGGCGGCGTCATTCCCCGGGTGGCGCGGAGCCAGCTCCTCCCGGAGCTGGCCGACGCGATTTTCTCGCTCCCCCTGGGGCAGACGAGCGAGGTGGTCGAGGCCAAGACCTCCTTCTACCTGATCCGCGTGGACGAACGGACGGAGGAGCGGCTTCGTCCCTTCAGCGAGGTGCGCTCGGAGATCCAGGGCGTGGTGGGGGAGCCGATCGCCGATTCGCTCGCCTTCACCGCGGCCAGCCGCTTCGCCGCCCGCGCAGCGACAGGGAACTTCGACTCGCTGGCCGCGGCGGTGGGGGGCTCGGTGCGGAGCGGCCCGACCCAGGCCGGGGAAGAGTTGCCCGGCATCGGGCCGTTCGAGGAGGCGCCGAGCGCGATCGGTTCGCTCGCGAACGGACGGGTCACGCCGGAGCCGGTCCCGCTGGGGCAGGGATACCTCGTGGCGCGCCGGGTGCGCGAGGTGGAGCCCGCGCCCGCCCCGTTCGAGGAGATCAAGGAGCGGGCCATCCTGAACTATCAGATCGCGAAGCGGAAAGCCGCGGCCGATTCGGTGGACCAGGCGATCCGCGACGCCGTCGCGCGCGGCGCCGACGTCGAGGCCCTCTTCGAAGGTTTCGGCGGCATGCGCACCAGCCATCCCTTCCCCCGCTCGGGTCCGATTCCCGAGTTCGCGCGAGATGCCGCGCTGGCCCGCGACTCGACGCTCCTCGAGCACATCTTTTCGAGCCGGCCGGGGAAGGTCCTGCCTCCCATCAAGAGCTCGTTCGGGACCCTCTACATCATGGTGGAGAGCGTGACCGTTCCGCCGGCCACCGAGTTCGCCCGCCGCCGGGACGAGGTGTGGCGCGAGATCGTCGACCAGCGGGTCGAGGCCTGGACGGCGCGGCTCCGCTCGCGGGCCCAGGTGACGCTGTACCGGAAGGACCTCAAGTCGCTGCTCGCGACGGGGTGACGCTTCCGGCTTGCCGCCGCGCACGGCGCCGCCTACGATCAAGGTCCCCTCGGTTCGTCACACCACGGCGCCGCTCGTCAGGAGAGTCGATGGAGCGGGAGCCACGCCTTGCCATTCACGAGCTGGATTCCTGTGAGCGTCCCCGCGAGCGTCTGCTCGAGCTGGGCGCGGGCGTCCTCACGGACGCGGAGTTGATCGCGGTCGTCATGGGGTCGGGAACCTCCGGAGCTTCGGTTCTGGACGCCGCGGCCCGGGTGGTCGCGTCGGTGAACGTGCGGCGCCTGCATCAGGCCCCGGCGTAATATCTCCTCGCGGTGGGCGGCGTGGGGCGCGCCGGGGCGGCGCAGCTCCTCGCGGCGGCGGAGCTGGGGCGCCGCCTCTGGCCCGACGGCGACGCGACGCCCCTGGTGCGGGGACCCGAGAGCGTCTACGAGCTGACGCGCGACATCCGCTCCATGAACCGGGAGCACTTCGTGGGCTTCTACCTGAACTCCCGCAATCAGGTTCTTCGCCGCGAGATCATCTCGATCGGGAGTCTCAACGCGAGCATCGTGCATCCGCGCGAGGTGTTTCTGCCCGCGGTGGCGATGTCCGCGGCGAGCGTGGTGCTCGCGCACAACCATCCCTCGGGCGATCCCACGCCCAGCGAGGAGGACCTGGCCATCACGCGCCGTCTCCTGGAAGCCGGACGAATCCTCGGCATCGATCTCCTGGACCACGTGGTCGTGGCGCGCGAGAGCTACGCGAGCTTCAAGGAGCGGAGACTGCTCCGTGCGTAGGCGCGCGATGCTCGCAACCGTGCCCCACGCGACCGCGCTCCTCGCGGCCCTCCTCCTCGTGGCGGGCTGCGCCGGAGGGCGGGGCGGCGGCACGCGCCCGGACGGCGGGGCCGCGAGCGGCCAGCCGGGGACCCTGGCCCGGCTCATCGCCGAGGCCGATGACGCGATCGC
>JBKJXM010000338.1:0-8795 GCA_046716305.1 Candidatus Eiseniibacteriota bacterium | reverse complement strand
GTCGAGGTCTCGGCGCGATGGCGCCGGAGGTCGGGCGAAGCACGGGCCGTCGCGGGAGAGCTGGCGGTGGAGAGCGGCTCCCATGGCGTGCGCACCCGGTTCACCTGGCGACCCTGGTCGGCGCGGGCGATGGAAGACGACGGGCGCGCCGAGCTGGAAGCTACGTTTCGCCGGCACGGCCTTGGCCCGGTTCGGCTGCGTCTGGCGGTCCGCGGCGGCGAGGCACGCGAGCGCTACGTCATCGGCGATGCCGTCGTCGCGCGGGAGCGTGGGCGTTCGTTGACGGTCATGGCCTCCCGGCGCGAGTCGCTCAGGCAGGGACGAGTGTCGGTCGGCAGCATGCTGGGGGGCCGGCTCGATCTTTCCGCGCGCGGCCGGGCCGGAGCCACGCTCCTGCTCCAGGCGAGCCGCGCGGAGATGGGAGCCCCCGCATGGGGAGCCGCGCTCGCGCCTTCGGGCGAAGACGCGCTCAAGACGCTGGGCCGCTACGGCATGCTGGTGACCGGGCGGGCCTGGCTTCGCCTGGGGCCGCTTCGGCTGGAGGGACTGCTCTCCGACGTCGACGGTTCCGCAGCCGAACGCCCGGCACGGGGAAGCTTGCGTTTGGAGTTGTGGCGAGGCGAAGGCTAGAGATTCACTCGAGCAGCACGAGGGGGATGCATGCGCTACGCGGATCGGATGAGCCAGCTCGGAACGGAGACCGCATTCGAGGTGCTCGCCAAGGCGCGCGCCCTGGAAGCGAAGGGACGGTCGGTTGTGCATCTGGAGATCGGAGAGCCCGACTTCGATACCCCGGCCCCGATCCGCGCCGCAGCCGTGCGGGCCCTGGAAGAGGGGTTCACGCACTACGGCCCGTCGGCCGGCCTCCCCGAAGTGCGTGAGGCGATCGCGGCCTATATCGCTCGCGACCGGCGCCTCCCGGTCACGGCCGATCAAGTCGTCGTGACTCCGGGCGGAAAGCCCGTGCTCACCTTCGCCATCCTCGCCTGCGTGAACCCGGGGGACGAGGTGATCGTCCCGAATCCGGGTTTTCCCATCTACGAGGCGGCGGTCCGCTTCGCTGGCGGCACCGCGGTGCCGCTCGCGCTCCACGAGGACCGCGCCTTCCGGTTCGGCGCGGCGGATCTCGCGGCGCTCCTCACGCCCCGGACGAAAATGGTCGTGCTCAACTCGCCCCACAATCCGACCGGCTCGGTCCTCACGCCGGCGGATCTGGACGAGATTGCCGCGGTTCTCAAGGACCGCGACATCTGGGTCCTGTCGGATGAGATCTACTCCAAGATCCTCTACGACGGAGTGCACGAGTCCATCGCCACGCGCCCCGGCATGCAGGAGCGCACCGTCATCCTCGACGGTTTCTCGAAGACCTACGCGATGACCGGATGGCGGCTGGGTTACGGCATCATGAACCCGACCCTGGCCAAGCACGTCGCGCGGCTCGCGACCAACGTCTACTCCTGCGCCACCTCTTTCATGCAGCGCGCCGCGCCCACCGCGCTCTCCGGCCCCCAGGACGAGGTGAAGGCGATGGTCGCCGAGTTCCGGCGCCGCCGCGACGCGATCGTCTCGGGCCTGAACGCGATCCCCGGCGTGACCTGCGCCAAGCCCGCGGGCGCCTTCTACGTCTTTCCGAACGTAAAGGGGCTGGGGATGAAGTCGGCCGAGGCCGAGCACGCGCTCCTGGAAGAGGGTGGCGTGGCGGCGCTCTCGGGCACCGCCTTCGGCTCCTTCGGCGAAGGCTACCTTCGCTTCTCCTACGCCAACTCGATCGAAAACATCCAAGAAGGGCTCCGGCGGTTCGAGACGTTCGCCCAGAGCCACGCCAAGGCCGCACGCTGAGTGCCCGGGCTGAGCGCCCGCTTGGCTCATGAGCGCCGCTCCCCGGCGCGTCCTCATCACGCTGGGCGGCAATGCGATTCTCCCGGCGGGAGGAACCGGAACCTTCGAGGAGCAGTGCGCGATCACGCGGCTTTCCATGGAGCCGGTCGCGGCCCTGATCCGGGACGGCGCGCGGGTGGTCCTCTCGCACGGAAACGGACCGATCGTCGGGAACATCCTCATTCGGAATGAGGCCGCCCGCGACCAGATCCCTCCGATGCCGCTGGACGTGTGCGGGGCTGACTCCCAGGGGGGGATCGGCTACATGATGCAGCAGTCGCTCCAGAATGAGCTGAAACGCCTGGGCCACGCGGACGTGACCGTGGCGACGGTCGTCACGCAGGTCGTCGTGGACGAGAAGGATCCCGCGTTTCGCCGACCCACCAAGCCGATCGGTCCGTTCTACACGCAGGAGCGCGCGCGGACCCTGGCGCGCGAGAAGGGCTGGACGGTCGTGGAGGACGCGGGACGGGGCTACCGACGCGTCGTTCCTTCGCCCCGGCCGCTCGAGGTGATCGAGATCGCCGCCATCCGGAACATCGTGGAGAGCGGCGGCGTCCCCATCGCGGCGGGCGGCGGCGGCATCCCGGTGGCGAGGCAGTGGGACGGCTCGCTGCACGGCGTGGAGGCGGTAATCGACAAGGATCTGGCGGGCAGCCTTCTCGCGCGCTTGCTCGGCTGCGAGCAATTGGTGATTATCACCGCCGTCGATCGGGTCGCGCTCCACTACGGAACCCCGCAACAGCGGGAGCTGGACGAGGCGACCCCACAGCAGCTTTCGCGATGGATGGAGGAGGGACATTTCCCTCCGGGGAGCATGGGCTCGAAAATCCAGTCCGCGATCGAGTTCGTGCAGGGAGGAGGGCGGGAGGCGCTGATCACCTCGCCGGAGAAGCTCCTCGATGCGCTGGCGGGCAGGGCGGGAACGCGGATCCATCGCGGCTGACGCGTACGGCGTGTGCGTGCCGCGGCGCGTGATGCCGCGGCGGAGGACAGGGAGGGCGGATGGGAGGCAAGGACGCGAAGCTCGCGGTGCGCGACCTGACGGTCGCGTCGGACGGAGACTGGGCGATCAAGGGCTTGAGCTTCGGTGTCGGGCCGGGTGACGTGCACCTGTTCCTGGGCGAGCGAGCCACCGGGAAGACGCGGCTCCTCGAGACGATTGCCGGGCTGCGCGCGCCGGAGCAGGGCATGGTGGCGCTGGACGGCGAATTGGACGACGAGGGCAGGCGCGGAAGCGGCGCGGGCGGCACGCGCGCCAAGACCCGGCGCCGCCGCGTGGCGATCATCCCGCGCGAGGCGCCGGTGCGTCAGCTCAAGGTGATCGAGCGGCTCCTCCTTCACGCGACGCCGCGCGTGGCCAAGCTGGGAATCGCCTGGAAGCGCGGACGCGAGGAGGCGCGGGCCCTCGCAGCGCGCGTGGGCCTGGAGGCACTCCTCGATGTTCCCTACGAGGCGCTCCGTCCCGTCGAGCGCCGTCTGATCGAGCTGGCGGCCGTCATCCGCCAGAAGCCGGCCGCGCTCCTCCTGGACGAGCCCACCACCGAGCTCGGCCCTCACGAGGCCCGCCATTTCCTCGCCACGCTCAAGTCCGTCGCCGAGGCAGAGCGGATCCCCGCGATCGTGGCGACCACCTGGCCGCGGGACGCCTATCCCGACGGCTCCGCGGTCACCATCCTCTGGCGAGACGCCCCGCCCGCGACCCTCTCCACCTCCGAGTACACGGAAGGATCCGTGGTCGAGCGCTGGACCGGCGGTCTCGACATCCGGCGAACGCCCAGCGGGCCGCACGCCGCGGGGGACACGCTGGTGCGCGTGGAGGGGCTGATCCTGCATGGCCGGGGGCGCGAGACCTCGCTTGCCGGGCTCGACTTCGACGTGCGCGCGGGCGAGGTGCTCGCCGTGGTGGGTGCGCCCGCGGACGGCCTCGATCTCCTCCACGATGCGCTGCTCGGCAACCGCACCCCCGAGCGCGGGTCGATTCTGTTTCTTGGAAAGGAGATCGCGCGCTCGCCGCGGCGCCAGCGCGGGGAATCGGGGATGACGTTCGTGAACCCGCCGATCGCGCGCGACCAGTCGGTGGACGAGTTCACCGTCGAAGAGAACATGATCCTCGGGCAGACGCACGCCCCGCCGTTCGCGCGGCGGGGCTTGCTGCGCCCCGAATCGATCCGGGGAAACTGCCTCCGCTCGCTTCAAGACTTCGAGATCGCCGGCGCCACGCCGCGCACCCGGCTTCGCGACCTGGGGCTGGGACAGCGCCAGCGAGTCATCGTGGCGCGCGAGGTGATCCACAATCCCCGGCTCCTCGTGGTCCGCTCGCCCGGGCAGGGGCTCGCGCTCGAGGAGCAGGAATACGTCCGGCGGACGCTCATTCTCCAATGCGAGCGCGGGAGCGGACTCCTCTGGCTGACCGAGGAGCCCGAGGAGGGGATGCGCGTGGCCGACCGCATGGCGGTGCTCACGGTGGGCCGTCTGGTCTGGATCCCCGTCACCGAGACGCTCACGCGCGAGGGGATCATCGCCGAGATGTCGGGAGCGGCGGCCTGATGATTCCGGGACGCGCCCGCGCCGGGCGCCGCGAGATTCTGGCGAATGCGCTCGCGCTGCTGCTGCTGATCGCGGGAACCCATGCGGTGGCGGTCGGCGTGGTGGACTGGGACCCCTCGCGCTGGATGGCGCCGTGGTCGGGCGACGTCGTGCTCGTCGCCGCCGGGCTCGTGTTCCTGGGGCTCGCCTTCCTGATGCCGCTCCACAGCGGGATGCTGAACCTGGGCATCCACGCCGAATTCCTCGCGGGCTACTCCGTGGGCGCTTTGATCGTGCGCGGGCGAGTGTTCGGGCCGGCGGGCGAAGCGGGCCTGGGGCTGGTGGCCGGCGCCTTGGCCGGCGCGCTCGTGGGGATGGTGATCTCCGGGCTCCGCCGCCGCTTCGCGGTGCACGAGATTCTGAGCGGACTGCTGCTGGCGGCGGTCTTCGTCCCGATCGCGCGCGCGATCTCCGTGGAGCGCGTGACCCCTCCGGCGTTGGCGATCGACCTTCCCGCAATCACCGAGCCGCTTCGCTGGGCTCCGGGCATGGGCCTGACCCCGGGCGTGATCCTGGGCTGGGGCATTCTCCTGCTCACGCTCTCCCTGGCAGCGTCCGTGCTGTTCGCGAACTTCCTCCGCACGTCGGTCAGCGGCTTCGAGGTGCGCGCTTCGGGCTCGAACCCCCTGGCCGCGGCCTCGATCGGCACCGACGTGGAAGGAATTCAGCGCTCCATGATGGCGCTGGGCGGCGCGTGCGCGGGGCTGACGGGAGCGCTCCAGCTGTGGACCAGCCCCGCCGTGGCGCTCGAGCGCTGGCCGTTCCCGCTGGGGTTCGCGGGGATCGCCGTCGCGTTTCTGGGTTTGGGCTCGCTGCGCGGCGCGGCGATCGTCGCCATCGTGCTCGCCGCCTGGCTCAACACGCCGTACGTGGGCGCGGTGCTCGCCGAGCCTTCCTACGGCGCGGCGGCCGCGGCTCTTCTTCTTCTCCCCGCGTTATGGGTCCTACCGCGGACGATTCCTGACTTCGGCGCGCCCCGCTCGATCTGGCGTACGAGGCATCGGGACTAGCCCTCGACTTGATGTGCGGCCAGCCGCGGCAAAGGCTCCCTCCGGGGCGTGACTCCCATCGCGGCCGCCCTCCGAAGCACCTCCGCGCTTTGTGCGTCCCCCGGCGCGAGCCTTCCCAGCTTCTGGGCGAACCAGGCAGCCTGCGCCATGGATCCCTCCTTTTGAAGCTCCAGCATGATCCAGCGAATGGTCTCGGGGTCGGTGCTCGAGAGCCCGAACGCCTCGAAGGCCGCGTTGTCGAGTGGCTCGCTCTTGCTGGCATCGGCCAGGAGGCGGTGCACGACGGTGCGGGCGACATCCTTGGGGAACGGTTCTGATGTGGCCAGGATCGAATCGGCCTCTCGCCGCCTGCCGCCTGCCAGGAGGAAGCTCGCGATCAGGCGATTGTTGTAGGCGATCAGGTCGCCCGACTCGATGCCGCTCAAGCCATTCATGATCCGGATGGCGCGATCGGTGTCGCCGTCTGCGGCGATCGCTCGCGCATAGTTGTTCAGCGGGGGGTCGATCTCGGCCAAATCGGGCGGCGCCCCCCATGCCGAGCGGACCCGCAGCGAATCGGGATCGATGGCGAGCACGTCCAGGTTGTCGGTGACGCGAACCAGGTATTCGGCCGGAGCGCCCGAACGCCGTTCCCTCGTCGTGAGAGTGCGCAGCGTGGGGTCGCGATACCACAGGCTGAGCGCCTGCCCTTCAACCAGAGCAGTCTGAATTCCTCGCATACCGGTGGCGCCGACCGAAAGGAGGACCTGGCTCCCTCTCGGGAAGGTCGGAAACAGCTTCCCGAAGTTTTCACGGACCAACCGGACGGCGCGTGATGCCTCGACCATGGCGCGCTCGCTCAGGACCGGCTCCCGCTCCGCATGAACGCCGCGGTACCAGGTACCGAGCATCAGAAATGTCGCTAGCGCGACGGTTGCCGTAAGCCCACCCGCCTTCGCGAGAACGGGGCCGAGAAGGAGAGCGGCGCCCAATGCCGGAATGCACGTGAAGTAGGGAGCCCAGTGGCGAACCAGGATGGTGGGCATCAGCAGGGTTGGTACGGCGAAGAGCGCTGAGATCATGGCAATTCGCGTCAGCGGAACGGTGGAGGTCGATGCCCGGTACGCCCCGCGCCGATCCAGATACCACAATCCCCCGACCAGGATCACGAGCGCAGCGACACCGTATCGCACGCGGTCGTCCCACCACGAAGTGATCAGTCCCGGCGGCGGCAGGTGGAACAGGGACATGATGTAGCGGGAGAGATAGAGCCCCCAACGCTCCGGGTGCTGAATGCCAACGTATCCGGCGGTCCCGCTCGCGAATCGCTGCGCCGCCAGCAGGTGGATCCCCGGATGAACGACCGCCCACATGAGAGCAACGGAAAGGTAGCCGACGAGCTGGAGCCTTGGGCGCACGGCTTTCCTGCCGACGAGCCAATCCCAAAGGATGAGCACGGGAAAGGCAGCGATAGCGGGCTCCTTGCAGAGGAGCCCCGCCGTGGCGCAGAGAAGAGCCGCGACATTCTTCCCCTGATGCCGGCAAAGAAAAGCCGCGACCACGAAGAGGATCGCGAACAGATCCTGGCTGCCGCTCGTCCAGGCGACCAGGCTGGCTACAGGGCCGTAGCTCGCGAAGATCAGGCCCGAAAAGAGTCCGGCCCGAGGACCGCGAAGCCGCGACACGAGGTTCACGAGGAGGACCACCGCGCCCACAAGCGCGGCGAGGTTCAGGACGTGCCCCAGCACTCCGCTCCTCGGATCCAGGACACCCAGCACTTTGAAGTAGATGCCCAGGGGGATGGGTCGATAGAAGGTGGCCTGCGGCTCGGGCAACAGGTGAGCCCGAATGTCGCCGTGCCCGCTACCTGTCAGAAAGTAGAAGTCGTCCCAGAAGTATCCGAGACCGAGGCATGGAAGGTTGAGCACGACCGCGACAAGGGCAGGCAGGAGAATGATCCAGCGGGTGGGGGCTTGCGGAGCCGAATGCCGGCGGTCGCTCGCGTTCCTGGGCCGCCTGCTTCCCTTGGGCATGCGGCGGATTATAGTCCAGTGGGTGCGGCGCCTCTGTCACCCTTCATGCGCAATGTCAGTTGCGTCGGAAGGCGTCAGAAAGTAACCTAGCAGTTGCTCCTTGGCCTCCCCGCAAGCTCCGCCTCCTCTCCCCATGATTCGTTCCGCCATCCCCGACGCTGACGCGCTTTGGCGCGGGGAGGATCGTCGTGATTCGTACGTGGCAAGCGGTGCTGTGGCTCTTGGCGGTGGCAATCGCGGTATCCCTGGTGGCTCGCGTCGTGCCTTCGGCGCAATTCGTTCCCTTTGCGCGGGCGCAGGGGGGCGCGTTGGGGGCCAAGGTGGAGGGCGACCTTCGCCTGAGCGAGATCCTCGCGGGTCCCGCGCGCGACTGGGACGGGGACGGGGTCTTCGATTCGCGCAAGGACGAGTGGCTGGAAGTGGTGAACACGGGTGCGGCGCCGCTCGATCTGGCGCCATTTCGGGTATCGGATGCCGATTCCACCATCCGCTACGAGTTTTCGGGAATCCTCCACCCCGGGTCGGCTGTGCTGGTGACCGGAAGCATGGCCGAGGCGCAGCAGCGGGCGCTGGGTCGTACGGCAACCGGGCTGAGTCTCAACAACGGCGGCGACACGGTGATCCTGTTCCGCATCGAGAACGGCGACACCGCGCGCGTCGACGACCGGCGCTACAACACGATCGAAGGCGCCGCCGACCGCTCGACTGGCTGGCTCGAGAATCCCGGAGTCTGGGTGCTCTTCGACAACCTGAACCCGTACACCGGAAGCGGCGAGCCGAAAGGCACCGGCTGCGCGCCTACGCCGGGCGGGCGCAACGGCTGCCCGTCAGCGACAAGCGAAACGACGTGGGGGAAGATCAAGCAGCTGTACCTGGGGGATCGATAGCGGCCGCCGAAGCGTGGCCCGCTACGGCAGCTCCTCCGGTGGAACACGGCCGGTGTAGAACTCGACGCGCGGGCTCCACGAGACGATGGACCGGTAGACGTCCTCGTCCACCAGCGCGAAGCCCGAGTAGGCGATGCCGCCGTCGGGCGTGGGCGTGCCGTCGGGCATGTTCAACGACACGCTCGCCACCTGGAAGCCGTCCGCGTCGTTCAGGCCGATCCGAAAGTTGAAGACGTTCGCCGGCGGCGCCGGGTTGATGGCGATCTGGTAGTACATCCTGCCGTTCCGCCACGCCGTCTTCACCTTGAGGGCGTATTTCGCGTCGTACTGCTGCGCCCCCCAGTCGCGGACCTCGCCCAGCCTCTGGAGATCGCGCCGCCGCGCGCCTGGATTCTCGATGCGCACGAGCCGCGAGCCCT
>JBKJXM010000337.1:0-2723 GCA_046716305.1 Candidatus Eiseniibacteriota bacterium | reverse complement strand
CGTCGTGATCGGACTCTCGCTTCCGGCGGCCGTGGTGCTCCTGGTGCTCCAGGTCATGGGGAACTTCCTGGTGGGCCAGATCCGGCCGGAGATCATCGGCGTGCTGGTCGGGGTCTACGTCGTTTGCAGCATGTTCGCCACGTTCTTCATCTATGCCGCGGCCGCGCGCTTCTACCATGCGCACCTGGAGGAGGCGGCGTGAGGGCGGGCCGGAGCACCCGCTGGCTCCTGGTTCTGGTGGCTTGCCTGGCCGCGGGGTGCGGCGTGGCCGAGCGGAAGGCCGAGCGCTACCGGGTGGAGCAGACCGCGTACGCCGCTCGAAGGGCCGAGCGCGAGACGCGCCTCTCGCGCACCCGTCCCGATTCCACCGCGATCCTGCGGCTGCGCGACGAGTACGCCCGCGTCCGCGCCGCGTCGAGGCCCCCGTACATCCGCGGCACGTCCGAGGCGGGCCGCGCCGTGGGGCGCGACGTTCTCCGGCTGGTCGCCAGCGCCGAAGTGCAGAGCGCGCGGCTCGCGATGGAGGCCGGCCGCCCCGACATCGCGCTCGAGTCGTCGCAGTGGCTCCAGGAGCACGCCGAGGGGGACACGCTCGTCCAACGGCAGGGGGACTTCCTCGCCATCGGGGCGCTGCGCATGCTGGGGCGTCCCGACGAGGCGGTCGAGCGCATGCGCGGCATGCTGTCGCGCTATCAGCCCATCCCGCCTCCTCCCGGCACGTCGGAGGAGGACGCGCTTCTCTCGATCCCCGAGATGATGTCGACCGTGCGGCGCGAGCAGGGGAACGAGGCGGCGGCGCGGCAGGAGCTGGAGAACGGCGCGGTCTACCTCCGCGGCCTCCTGTCCCAGCCGCTCGATCCCATGCTCGAGGCCCAGATCCGGTCGCGCCTGGTCCGCATTTACCTGGAGCAGAACCAGCCGGCGGCGGCCCTCGATCAGGTGACCGCCCTCGACCAGATCGTGTCGTCGCATCCCGGGCTGGAGGCGCTCCGGCCCGAGCTGGAATACTCGCGCGCGAAGATCCGCGCCATGACCGACAAGGACCCCTCCGCGGGGACCGCGATGCTCCAGCGCTTCGCCGCGCAGTATCCGAAGCACCCGCTCGCGGCGCGCGCGCTCCTCGACGCGGCCGTCGTCCTCGAGGACGCGAAGCGGCTGCCGGAGGCGCTCGCCGCCTACCGAGAGGTGGCGGGAAAATACGCCGGTGACGACGAGCTGGCCCCCATCGCGCTCTTCCGCGAGGCCATGCTGGAGGAGCGAACCGGGGATTGGGACCTCGCCAAGGCGACTCTGGAGTCCTTGCCGGTCAAGTACCCGCGCTCCCCGGCTGCCGTCGAGGCGCCGCTCACGATCGCGACGCGCTACTACGCGCGCGGGGACAAGGACGCCGCCCAGGTGGCGCTGGGGCGCGCCGTGACCATCTATACGGACATGATCGCGCAGGACTCCACGTCCGCCTTCGCGCCGGTCATTCGGTTCAACATTCTGCGGGCCCTTCTCTCGTTGGGCGAGTGGGACAAGGCGCTCACGGCGGTGGACGAGCTGGCGCTCCGTAACCACCGCCACCCCTACACGGCCCAGGCGCTTTTGGAGGGAGCCAAGGTGGCCAGCGCCAACCGCCAGCGGGACCGCGCGGCCGGTTACCTTCAGCAGTACCTCGAATCCTTCCCCGATTCCCCTCTGGCCGCTCAGGTGAGGCAGCAAAAAAACACCCTATTGCAATAGCGATTTGGAACAGGCTGGCACAATCCTTCCTATCTAATCGGGTGCTGATGCGGTTTCCGCGCTGCCCGCGCGGGGGCCGTCCCCACTCCCTCAGCGCCTGGCGGGCCGGTCGTCTTGCGGCTTGCCCTCCAAGTTGTTCCGATACCGCGCGTTCGGGCCCGGGGGGGGTCTTACCGAACGAGCGGACATGCAGTCCGGTGACGTGGGCTCCCACCCCGAATGGCCCGCGCATTGATAGAAGGTGCAACATGATCCGCAGCGTGATTTACATCGGCGCTGTAGCGTTGCTGCTCGGCGCCTCGGCGGCTCTAGCTTTTCCGCCGATCGACCTCACCTCGAGCGCGTCGTCCTACACGACAGCCGACGGCGCGATCTGGTCCCAGATCACGACTCAGCCGACGGGCACAGGCGTGTACCAGCCCTTCCTCCGCTTCCAAGCCAACGGCGAGGAGGAGGGGATGAACACGGACGGCGACGCTCACGCCAGCTACGACGACAAGGCTGGCATCTGGACGCACTCGGTTCTCATGAGCGACCTCATGGTCGTGAACCAGGGCGGCATCGATTACTACTCATTCTCCCTCGACATCAACGAGCCGAACGGCGGTGGGAAGAATCTTCTCTCGCTGGACGAGCTTCGTATCCACACCGTCGGGGGATCGGGCGCGTACCTTTCGGAAGAGGCGGTCGCCAGCGCCGGAGGGACGCTTCGCTACAACATGGACGCCACGATCGACCAGGACGTCTACCTCGACTACAACCTCGGTTCGGGGAGTGGCGAGGATGACATGAACGTCCTGATCCCGACGAGCTACTTCGCGGGAGCTTCGGCGTCGGACTACATGTACTTCTACAACAAGATGGGCGCGACGTCGGGCATGATGGCCGATGTCGACTTCTCTTCGGAGGCAGGTTTCGAGGAGTGGCGCGCTCTCACGAGAGCGGACAGTAGCAGCGGTGGTGGTGGCGGTGGTGGTGGTGGCGGCGGCGGTTGCGGT
>JBKJXM010000336.1:0-6793 GCA_046716305.1 Candidatus Eiseniibacteriota bacterium | reverse complement strand
GGCGACACGCCGCTCGAGCGCCGCATCGAGTACGACCTCTACTACATCGAGAACTGGTCCATGGGCTTCGACCTGAAGATCCTCGCCTTGACGGTGGTCCGGCTGTTCCGCGATCCCAGCGCGATCTGACGAGGCGTGTCCGAACCGATTGCCACGGCCGGGCCGCCCGGCGCGGAGGCGCCGGGTCCGCCGGTGACCATCGTCACCGTGGTTCGAAACGCCCGGAAGACGATCGAAGCGACTCTCGAGAGCGTGCGCTCCCAGACCCACCGCCCTCTCGAACACCTCGTTCTCGACGGAGCCTCGACGGACGGGACGCTGGACATCCTGCGCCGCGCCGACGGCCTCCGCTTCGAGAGCGCGCCGGACGGCGGCATCTACGACGCGATGAACCGCGCCATCGACCGCATCGACCACCCGGAGAAGTATGTCTTCTTCCTGAACGCGGACGACCGGTTCGTCGCTCCCGACGCGGTCGCCCGGGTCATGGCGCGCTCGAAAGGCGTCGATTTCGTGCATTGCCTCCTGGAACGGCGGGACGACGCGCTCCGATACCGGGACGTGGTCGGCGGCGCGATCACGCTGCGCGACCTCGTGCTCCGAAACCGATGCGGCCACCAGATGATCTTCGCCCGCCGCTCGCTCTTCGACCGGATCGGCCGATTCGACCTGCGCTTCCGCATCGCCGCGGACTACGACTGGGTGATCCGCGTGTTCCAGCGACCGGAGCTGACGACGCGTTTCGTCCCCGAGGTGTGCGCCTCGATGGGCGCCGGAGGGGTGAGCGACCAGCGTTATCTGCGACTCCTCGCCGAGCGGCGCCAGATCGTCCGGGAGCGGTTCGGGAAAACGGACGAGGCTCGGTTTCTCGCGTTCGCGGCGGCGGTCGAGCTGCCGGGCCTAGCCGCGCGCCGCCTGCTGGGCGGCGTGGGGCTCCTCCGGGCGGCGCGGGTCGCTCGACGTGCCCTGCGTGGCGGCGCGGGGGCCGCGGCGCGATGATCGTCAGAGGGGCTGCAGCGTCGTGATCCCCTCCCGAATCCAGAGATTCGTGATACGCGTCGCCGAGCGGCTGGGCCTGGGGGCTCTGGTGCGCCGCATCGCCGCCAACGCGAGCTGGATGGGAGGGGAGCAGGTTCTCCGGCTGGTCGTGGGCCTCCCGCTCACGGTCGCGATGACCCGGTATCTCGGCCCCGCCTCCTTCGGTGATCTCTCCTTCGCGTTCGCGATCGCGGGCATTCTCTCGGCGCTCGCGGCGCTGGGTCTCGACCGGATCGCCGTCCGCGAGCTGGTCGCGCGACCGGAGCGGCGCCACGAATTCCTCGGAACGGTTCTGGCGCTGCGCGCTGGCGCGGGGCTTCTGCTTTACGCGATCGCGCTGGCCGGGATCGTCGTTCTCCGTCCTCACGACACCGCGATGCAGCGTCTCGTCGCCATCGCGTCGGCCATCATATTCTTCCGCGCTTTCGACGCCATCGACCTGATGTTCCAGGCGGACACGGAGAATCGCCGGCCGGTTCTCGCGCGGTCGGCCGTGTTCGGCGTCGCGACCGTGGCCCGGGTGATCCTTCTCCTGGCCCGCGCGCCCGTGGTGGCGTTCGCGTGGGCGCTCGTCGGCGAATCGGCGCTGATCGCGGCCGCCCTCGTGCTGGCCCTGGCCACTTCCGGCCGAGAGTGGCGCCGGTGGCGCGTGAGCCGCGCCGCCGCGGCCACGTTCCTGCGCGACGGCTGGCCGGTCGCCATGGCGAGCGCGTTCATCCTCGTCTACACGCGTATCGACCAGATCATGCTCGGGCAGATGGTGGGGAGCCGGGAGCTGGGCGTCTACGCGGTGGCCGTGCGGCTGGTCGAGGCGACCTACTTCATCCCGACCGTGCTCGTGGCGTCGGCCTTCCCCAGCGTCCTGGAGGCGCGCGCGCAAGGCGAGGAGGCGTTCGAGGCACGCCTGGACCGGCTCTTCCGGGCGCTCGCCCTCGCGGGTTACGCGGTGGCCATCGGCATCACCGTTTCGGCGTGGTGGATCATTCCGCTCCTCTTCGGGCCCGAATACCGCGCGGCGGCGCCGGCGGCGGCGGTGCTCGCCTGGTCGGTGCCGTTCACCAACCTCGGCGTCGCGCGCGGGGCCTACCTCACCGCGATGAACTGGATGAAGCCGTATCTCTTCACCGTGATGCTCGGCTGCGCCGTGAACATCGCGCTCAACTTGATCTGGATTCCGCGCTGGGGGGCCGTCGGCGCCGCGCTCGCGTCGTGCGTCTCCTACTGGGTGGCCGCGCACGGCTCCTGCTTTCTCTACCGGCCTCTCTGGCGGACCGGTGGCATGCTGACCCGCGCCCTCCTCCGGCCGGGGATCGCGAGATGAAGCGTCTGGCGCGCGGCGTCCTGGTTCGGCTGCTTCGGCTCGTCGACCTCGAATCCCTCCACGCGCTCCGGGAGCGGAGCCCGCTCCGTGACGACGGGTGGTTCCGGAGCTTCCGGGAGCGTCGGCCGGTGGACGCGGCCGGGGGGCCCGTGCCGTGGATTTCGTACGCGGCGTTTCGGTTCCTGGCGCCGCGCGTGCGGTCCGAATGGCGCGTCTTCGAGTTCGGCTGCGGCTATGGCACGCTGTGGTGGGCCGGCCGCGTAAAGAGCGTGGTCTCCTGCGAACACGACGCCGCGTGGCGCGAGCGGATCGCGTCGCTCGCCCCGAGCCACGCGACTCTCCTGCACGTGCCCTTGGAGTACGGAGGCGCCTACGCCCGCGCGGCGCTCGACCACGGCGGTCCTTTCGATCTCATCATCATCGACGGCCGGGACCGCGTGCGCTGCGCGGTCCAGTCGGTCGGCGCGCTGTCGTCGGGTGGCGTGCTCCTGTGGGATAACGCGGAACGCCCCAACTATGCCGTCGGACTCGACGAGCTGCGCGGCCTCGGATTCCGGCGCGTGGACTTCGACGACATCGCGCCGGTCGAGCCGATCCGGACCCGCACCAGCATCCTCTACCGGGACCGAAACGTCCTGGATCTCTGAGCCATGCGACTGCTTCGGATCACCACGCTCTATCCCGAGTACATCGATGCGTTCTACCGCGGCCGCCCGGGCCTCGAACGCGAGCCCTACGCGGTTCAGCGGTCGCGCCTGGACGAGGATTTTTTCGGATGGGCCGACTCGTGGGGCCGGGCCCTCGTGCCCTTCGGGTGGGAAACGCAGGACGTGGCCATGAACGCGGCGCCGCTCCAGCGGGCATGGGCACGCGAGTACGGAGGATCCGGCTCGGGGGAGCAGATCGCCATGGAGCAGGCTCGTCGGTTCCAACCGGACGTGCTCTGGTACGACCATGACGACCCGGCTCTGCTCCGCGCCATCCGGGACCGCGTTCCGAGCCTTCGCGGGGTGCTCCGATACACCGGAAGCGGGTTGGGCCGGACCGACGCGTGGCCCCAGATCCAGCTCATGCTCTCCTGCGCCCCGGAGACGGTCGCGGCGTGCGAGCGCGGAGGGCAGAGGGCGGCGGTCCTGCCGCACGCTTTCGATCCCCGTGTCTCCGACCGGCTTCCCGAGGCTCCACCGCGGTGGGACGCTTCGTTCATCGGCCAGCTCGTGGAGCGGGCGGGCTTTCACGGCGGGCGGCTCCGCCTGCTCGCGGAGGTGGCCCCGCTCACGCCGATCGCGCTTTTCGTGCCCGGACGCCGGCGCACGTGGCGCTCCCGCATCCGCCGCGTACTCTCCTCTGTCCTCGGCCGGCCCACGGTCGCGCCGCTCCCGCCCGCGCTCGCGGCAGCCCGCGACGGCGTGTACGGGCTGGCGATGTATCAGGTCTTGCGCGAGTCGCGCGCTACGCTGAACATTCACGCCGACTCTTCTCCCCGCTTCGCGTCCAACATGCGCCTCTTCGAGGCGACCGTGGTGGGTACCTGCCTCGTCACCGATTGTAAGGAAAACATCGGCACCCTCTTCGAACCGGAGCGCGAGGTATTGACCTATCGCAACGCCGCTGAGTGCGCGGCGCTCCTTCGCCGCCTCGCCGAGCGTCCCGACGAGGCCGCGGCGATCGGCGCCGCGGGCCGGAAGCGCACCCTCGCCGCGCACACGTTCGCGCACCGGGTGCCGCTCCTCGACGGCTACCTCCGGTCGCTCCTCCGATGAGCCGGCGTCCCTGATGGGAGGCATCCTCCGTCCCTTCTTCGCGCCTCCCGCGAAGCACCTGATCCGTCTGGCGCGCGACCGCCACTATCGCGCGTGGCGCGACCTGGAGCGCCGGCTGGGTTCGGTCCCGCGGCGCACGCCGCGCTCCGTGCGGGCCCTGGGCCTGGATCTCCTCGTGCCGGACGCGGCCTCTTTCCTGGAGGTGTTCCGCGAAGTCTTCGTCGAGCGCTCGATGACCTTTCCGTCGTGGGGAGCGCCGCCGCGCATCCTCGACCTCGGAGCGAACCTGGGACTGACCGTCCTCTACTTTCTTCGCGAGCATCCCGACGCGCGCATCACGGCGCTCGAGCCCGACCCCGACCTCTTCCGCGTGCTCGAGCGGAATGTGCGGCAAAACGGCGGCGAAGGCGTGACTCTGCGGCGCCAGGCGGCCTGGTCACAATCCGGCCCGCTTCGATTCCAGCCGGACGGAGCCGACGGAGGGCGGGTTCGTGCAGGGAGCGCGGCTCCGGGAGCCGTCGAGGTCGAGGCCGTCGACGTCGCCGCCCTCTTCGACGAAGGCCAGTACGACGTGATCAAGATGGACATCGAAGGGGCGGAGCGAGTCGTGCTGCCCGCCCTCGGAGACCGGCTCCGGAGCGTGCGGTATCTCTTCATGGAGGTGCACGCGGGGCGCGGCGACCGGGCGCCGCTGGCCTCGTTGATCGCCCCGATCGAAGCCGCCGGGCTCGAGGTCGAGATCCAGACCGTGCGCTGCCCGGCGCATCCCTTCCACGACTCGCCCTCGGGCGAGGAATTCTCGCTCCTTCTCCACGTCTACGGTATCCGCCGGTGAGCCTCCGCTCCGCCCTCGGACGCCTTCGGCGGGGATTCACGCGCTGGCGCACGCCCGTGCGGCTCGACGGCTGGACGCGGACCGAGCCCGTCAGCCGGCAGTTCGGACTCGACCGCGGCGCCGCCGTGGACCGCCGCTACATCGAGCGGTTCCTGGCGGAGAACTCGGAAACGATCCGGGGCCGCGTCCTGGAGGTGGGGGACGACACCTACACGCGCCGGTTTGGAGGGAGCCGGGTCTCCCAGTCGGACGTGCTGTATGCGGTGGCGGGCCAGCCGGGCGCGACCTTGGTCGGGGATCTGGCCCGGCCCGAGACGCTTCCAGAGCGGCGTTACGACACGTTCATCTGCACCCAAACGCTGAATTGCATTCTCGACCCGGCACAGGCGCTCGCCGGCGCGCGGCGGGTGCTCCGGGAAGGCGGCACGCTGCTCCTGACGGTCAGCGGGATCAGCCAGATCAGCCGCTACGACGCGGACCGGTGGGGCATGTACTGGGGGTTCACGCCGCAGTCGCTCGGGAGTCTGCTCGAGGGAGCCTTCCCGGGAGCGCACACGATCCACGCCTACGGGAATCCGCTCGCGGCCGCGGCGCTGCTCTATGGGCTTGCCGTGGAAGACCTCCCCGACCCGGAGCTTCTCGACGTGGCCGATCCCGACTACCCGGTGGTGCTGGCGGCGGTGGCGCGACGGCTCGGCGCGCCGTGAAAGCCGCGCTTCGCGCCGCGCGGGCCGGCGCCCGGCGGCTGGTCCATTCCGTCGCCAACCGATTCGACCCGCCGAGCGTCGTGCTCCTGTATCACCGAGTCGCGGATCTCCCGAGCGATCCCCATTCGCTCGCCGTTCATCCGGAGCGGTTCCGCGAGCAGATGGAGACGCTCGTGCGGGCCGCCGCGGTGACGCGGTTCGAAGATCTCGGCCTCGGTCCGGCTCCCGCCGTGGCGGTCACCTTCGATGACGGCTACGCCGACAACCTCGATGTGGCGCTCCCGCTCCTAGAGTCATTCGCGGTCCCGGCATCGTTTTTCGTCACGACCGGATTCGTCGAGTCCGGGCGGGAGTTCTGGTGGGACGAGATCCAGCGCCTGGTGCCGGAGCGCGGCCCCGCGCGCGATCTGCACCGAACGCTCCGCGCCCTCGACGCTGGCCCGCGCGAGGCGCTGCTCGACGCGATCGCCGCCCGGAGCGGCCGGGACCGGGTCGCCAGGCGCGATTACCGGCCCCTGACGGCCGGGGAGGTGGGGCGCCTCGCGCGGAGCCCGCTCGCGACGGTCGGCGCCCACGGCGTGACGCACACCGCGTTCTCCATTCTCGACGCGCGCGGCCGCCGGGATGAAATGCTTCGCTCCAGGGCCGCGCTCGAGCGGTGGACCGGCGGTCCCGTCACGATCTTTGCCTTCCCCTATGGGGAGCGCGGTGACGTGCCCGCCGAGGCGATCGCCGAGGCGTCGGAGGCCGGCTTTGCCGCGGTCGCGCTCAACCAGCCGGGGCAGGTTCGGTCTCGCACCGACCGGCGCCGCATTCCGCGCTTCGTGGTCCGCGACTGGACGGGAGAGGAGTTCAGCCGCCGGCTCCGCCGCATGTGGAGCGCATGACGGCCGCGCCGGCGCCGAGCGTCGCGCCATGACGCAGCTCCGCGTGGCCCTCTTCAGCGCCTTCGACGAGCGCGGAGGCGCGGCGCGCGCCGCTCTCCGTCTGCACCGGGCGCTTCCAGGCGTCGGTGTCGAGAGCCGGCTCCTGGTGCAGCGGCGCTTAGGGACCGAGCCCGGCGTGGACGGCCCGCGCGGCGGGCTCCGGGGCGCCGCCGCGGCGTGGCGCCCCCGCCTCGAGTCGATTC
>JBKJXM010000335.1:0-4281 GCA_046716305.1 Candidatus Eiseniibacteriota bacterium | reverse complement strand
GATTGGGATCGAGCATGCCGATCACGACGCGCCGAATGCCCGCGCGGAGAATCGCGTCCACGCAGGGGGGCGTGCGTCCGACGTGCGGGCACGGCTCCAGGGTGACGACGAGGGTCGCGCCCGCCGTGGCGCCGGCCGCGGAGCCCGCGGCGCTCTCGAGCGCGCGCGTCTCGGCGTGGGCCTCTCCGGCGCGCGCGTGGAAGCCGCGGCCGACGATCTCATTCCCACGTAACGCGACCGCCCCCACGCGCGGATTCGGGTGCGTGGCGCCGATCCCGCGCCGCGCGAGCCGGATCGCTTCGCGCATGGCGCGGCTCTCCGGACCGGGGGCCGAAGCGGCCGCGGTGGCGCCGGACGCCGAGAAGGCCGGAGCGTGGGAAGCGTCTGTCTGGACCCTCAGGCTCGCCAATGAAAATACCCCGCAGGCAGACACCCGCGGGGCGGCCGGAAGGTCCGGACGGACCTCCACCCTCTCATCCTTCTCCCATCCAGACTGTGACTGTCGGCTCCGGAATCGCACCGGATCCTGCCCCGGGCCGAGGCCCCGGGCTCGCGGGCTTTCACCGCCGGTGGGGACTTTCACCCCGCCCCGAAGGATGTCTGCGTTCCGATCAGAATACGGGGTGCGGCTTCTCAGCGCAAGAGGACAGCCTTGCGGGATGCCGAGGCCCCTTCTCCCTCCATGCGGATGAAATAGGCGGCGCTTCCCACGTCGTGCCCGCGGTCATCCTTGCCGTCCCACCGCGCCAGGTGCTCCCCCGCGGGAAGGACGCCGTCCACGAGGACGCGGATCCGCGCGCCGGCGACGTTGTACACGGTCAGCCGGACGTGCCCGGCGCGCGCCACCGCGAACCGGATCGCGGTCGAGGGATTGAAGGGATTCGGCGCGGGAGGATCGATGCGATTCACGGGCGCCGGCGGCGACGAGGCCGTCTCGATCCCCGTGGGCGTGGTGCAGTAGGGCGTCTCCATCTCCTCGACCAGCGTCCGCCAGAGGAACAGATTCCTCCGAGTCGCGTTGGGCATCGTGGAGAGAGAGAAGCCGAGAAGAATCGCGCGGAGAGAGTCCGGGCCCGACCCGAGCTGCGCCCGGCGCTCGGTGGCCGCGATGAGATTGTTCGGGTACCGGAGCCAGGCCCGGCCGGCGGCGCCGACGCACGGGGCCACGCTGATCGCGTCGAAACGGTTCAAGCCGGGGCAATTGCCGTTCAACGGGAACGGCTCCTGCGCGATGCGGGTTCCGGCGCCCCCGGCCAGGCTGGGTGTGAGCGAGTCCTGGGGCAGCGTCTCCCACGTGTCGCGCGCGTAGGTCGCGCCAATGGTGCAGCTGAGGAAGGTCCCCACGCCCTCACCGTTGACCGAGAGGTCGTAGGCGAGATTGTCCCCCGAGAGGATCAGCCCGCGATTCTTGCCGAGGGAGCCGAGCCAGGAAGTGAGGAGCGCCTGATCCGAAGCCCTCAGGGTAAACGACGAGCGCTCCCCCACGTCCCAGATCACGGCCGAGTACATGGCCGCGAGCGCGGCCGCGGTCACCCCGGGCCACAGCACACCCTCACTGGCCGGGTCGCTGCCGCCCGGCGTGTTGCCGAGACCGTCCGCGGCCGCGTTCACGTCGAACCGGTCGTAGCGGATGCCGAGCGCGGCGAGGCTCTGGTCCACGCCGGTCCCGCCCTCCGGACCCGCGAAGGAGTTCACGTAGAGGACGCGCGCGGTGTCTCCGGGACAAGCGGCCGTCGGGGTGAAGACAGCCGGGAGGACGGTCGCGGTGAACGTGTTTCCCGGGGCGTCGATCGGCAGCGTCGCCACGGCGCCCACGGCATCGGTGGCGCTGAAGTAGTAGCGAAGGGTCGAGCCGCGAGGATAGGCCCCCGCGGGCACGTCGCCGTAGTAGAGGTCGGGGGCCGCGGCGCCGACCGCAGTCATCGGCGAAGAGGCGAACGGAGCGCCGTTGACGCTCCAGTAGAAGCGCGCCTCTTGCAGGCCGCTCGAAGCGGCGATCCGGACGGTCGTGCTGTCCCCGCGCGGCGTGTTGAAGTTGTCGTTTCCAAGGAAGGCCGTGGTCCGGAAGGTGTCATTCATGAGGCTCGATTCCGAGGTCGAGATCGCGGGGCCCGCCTGCCCCAGCACCCGAATATCGAGGTTATCGATGAAGAGAGCGGTGCCGGACGTGGACGATATCCCCCCGCAGAAGACGGCCGCGTAGTCCTTGACGGTGATCCGGACTTGGAGCGACTCGGCGCCCGCCGCGCCCGGCAGGGGGATGTTCTGCCGCAGCCACTCGCGCTCGTCCCCGAAGTAGAGGAGACCCGTGGGGTCGATCCAATTCGACCAGGGACTGCCCGGCTCCTTCGAGCGGAAAGCCACGCTGTAGAAGAAGCACGAGTTCAAGGACAGCGAACGGTAGACGTCGAAGGTGAGGAACACCTGGTCGGGTCCGGACAGAGGGATGCGGGGCGAGAGGAGCTGGTCGTCCATCCGCGCGACCAGGACACCGCTCACCGGCTCCGACGGCGTCCATGCCTTCGAGACGTTCGTGGTGCATAGCTGCTGCGTGTTCGTCGCCGTGGACACCCGCCAGAAGTCGCCGACGGCGGGGAACGTGGAGACGACCCACGCGCCGATTCCCGCTTCCATGTCATCGAAGAATCGCAGGTCGCTCGCCCCGGCCCTCACCGTGACGTTGTCCACGGACCACCCCTCGCCGTCGGGATAGAGCCCGTCGGCCGATGAACCCTGGATATCCGTGCTCAGGACGAAGCGAAACTGGACGACGGGCGACTTGGCGATGATCGAGTCGGGGATCTGGATGCTGAACGTGTCGCAGAGGGCGGCGCCGGACGGGATGTCGCCGGTGAAGTTGGCGATCCGGGTCCAATCGTACTCGGGGTCGAACACCTCCACCCGGGCGAAATCGTAGCCGGCCTCGAGGTTCAGCCGGTGCTTGAAGCCGAGCTTCACCGGGGAGACGGCGCCGGTCAGATCGACGTAGTTGGATACGGTCTGTTCCCAGTTGTTGTCGTAGCCGTTCCGGTCGGGATCCCCGGTCCACGAAGAGTCGATCAACCCTGCCCAGAGCGCACTCCCCTGGCAGGCGAGGGTCGAGGCGATGTGCCAAGCCGTGGGAACACCCGACTTGTCGGTATGCGTCCACCCACCCTCGTTGTTGGGGCTGACCAGCCCTTCGAAGTCGGCATGGAAGACCGTCAGGGTGTCGGCGGTGCTGAGCCCCGGGGCCCGCCTTTCCGCGCGCGTGTCCTGTCGCGTCAGGGCGCGGAGCGAGGAGAGCGGAACCACCTCGCCGGCACTGCGGGCCGGGGCTCGAGTCGCGGCCGGGGCGGGGTCAGCCGATTCGTAGGCTCCGGCGGACGCGGATCCGCCCAAGAGGCCGAGCAGGGCCACGATGGGGGCCACGAACCGAGGACGGACGCGGGCGGAGGGGATGGCGAAGGCGGCAGTCATGACTTAAGTCTACCACCTCATCCCGGGCCCGGTTCCCCTCGGACGATGGGGGTCGCGCCCAGAAACCGCGACAACCCGCGCACGGCGCGAACCGCATCGTCACCTGTGGCGGCCGCGAGGGGCTGGAACTTCCCATCCCGCAATGGAAGCCCCAGCCGCAGGGCGCGGGAAGCGGCGCGGTTCAGGTAGTGGCGTTGGCTCAAGTCGGCGAAAAGGGTGTCCTGGGGCGAGGACGCCGCTGGCCGCGCCGAGGTCGGCCTCGACTCCTCCGCGACCCGAGCCAGGAGGATCGCGAGCTGCCCGCGGGTGACCGGGTCGTCGAGGTGGTAGGAGTTGTCCGGAAAGGCCGGGATCCAGCGGCGCATGAGGGACGCCCGGAGCCAGCGCGCGCCCCAGGCCTGGTCCAGCTCCGGCAAGTTGGTGCGCTGGATATCGTCGGAGCGCCACGTCGTCTGGTCGGGGTCCACGCCCAGCTCGACCGCCAGCATCACGCCGAGCTCGCCGCGCGACAGGGTCGACCGCCCCGCGAGGAGCGGATAGTCGCCCGGAATGCCCGCGGCCTCGTACCGCTCCCTCATCAGGCCGGCCATCGCGGTCCGGGCCGCCGCGTGCCCCGGATCCAGGTCGATCGCGCGGCCGAAGGCGTCCCGCGCGGCGTCCTTATCGCCGGCCGCGACGTACGCCAAGCCGAGCTGGTAGGGCGGCTCGGGGTTCCGCGGGTCGAGCGTGGCCGCGCGGTCGAGCGCCTCCTTCGCGTCCTTGTATCTCCGGATCGCGGCGAAGAAGCGCCCGCGCGCCAGGTGCGTCGAGACGCTCTCGGGC
>JBKJXM010000334.1:0-6524 GCA_046716305.1 Candidatus Eiseniibacteriota bacterium | reverse complement strand
ATTCATACGCGGTGATCTGGTTCCGCGCCTTGATGCGGACCTCGTATTTGCCTTCCTCGGTGAACGTCTCCAGGCGCTCGGGCTTCCGGATGTCCCGCTCGCTCATCGGGGCGTGCTCGAGGAGCTGGCCGTACTCGTTCCGGTAGCGCTTGGGCGTCTCGATCGAGGAGGCGGATTCGATGACGAGATACCGCTGCGGCCCATCCTGGGGCTCGAACTTGTACGAGGTCCCGCGCGGGATCACCACATAGTCGCCCGGCCGGTAGGGCAGCTCGCCGAAGACGGTCTGGATGCGGCCGCTCCCCTCGTGGATGAAGTACATGTCGTCGCCCTGGCCGTTCCGGTAGAAGTAGTCCATTTTCTTGTCGGGGACGGCGATCGCCATCGAGACGTCGTTGTTGTGGAGGAGCACGACGCGCCCCGAGACGGGGTCGCCGCTCTTCGAAAGGCCCTTGGTCTTGAAGTGGTAGTGCCGGAGCCCCTGCTCGGCGGCGTAGGGAACCGAGCAGTCCTGGACCTTCCGGATCTCCTTGGCCTGCGTCGGCATGTTGTGGTGGTAGATCAAGGACGAGCGTCCCGAGAATCCGCGCGAGCCCATGAGCTGCTCGGTGTAGAGCTTCCCGTCGGGCCGGCGGAACTGGGTATGCCGCTTGTGCGGGACCTCCCCCAGCGTGTGGTACATCGGCATGGGTCTCCCTCTCGATGCGGATCAGGCGATCCGATTGGTGAGTGCTCCGAGTCCTTGGATCTCGAGCGTCACGTCGTCGCCGGGTAAAAGCCAGGGGTGCGCTTCGGGGCCCAGCTCGAGGAGGCAGCCGTTTCCGGCGGTTCCCGAGCCGATCACGTCACCCGGAAAAAGATACACGTCCGCCGAGGCCCTCGCAATCATCTGCCCGAACGTGAAGTGCATCTCCTTCGCGTTCGCGCGGGAGAGCGTTTTCCCGTTCACCCGGGCTTCCATCGCCAGGTCGTACCGGTCTCCCGGGCGCGCATCCCCCCCGCGCCCGTCCCCGACCCGGCGGTCCTCCAGCTCGTCCAGGGTGACCACCGCGGGGCCCAGCGAGGTGGCGAAGTCCTTCCCCTTCGCGGGGCCCAGGCCGACGGCCATCTCCTTCCGCTGCACGTCGCGCGCGCTCCAGTCGTTCAGGATGGTGAAGCCGGCGACCACCGAACGCCACTCCTCCGCCTTCACATTGCGCGCCTTCTTCCCGATGACGCAGGCCATCTCCAGCTCGTAATCGAGCGCCTCCGTCCACGACGGCTTCGCGACGGGCGCACCGTGTCCGACCAGCGATCCCGGATTGGAGAAGTAGAAAACCGGGAACTCGTACCACTCGGGCGGGACCGTGAGCCCCCGGCGCCCGCGGGCGTTCCTCACATGCGTCTCGAACGTGTAGAAGTCGCGGACGGTCGGGGGCTGCGCCACGGGCGGGAGGAACGCGATGTCCTCGGGCGCGAAGCGCACCGCTTTCAGGAAGGGAGCAGCCCGGTCGCCGGCGGAGAGCGCGCGGGCGCGTGCCGCCACGTCGCGGGCGGCCGCTAGTCCCCGGTCCCAATCGGCGAGCACGGACTCCATCGTGGCGAGAAGCGCCCGGTCGCTGTCGGGCGCCTCTAGTATCGCCGCGGCGTGGGCCAGGTGGAGCACACCATCCGCTTCCCACGCGCCGAGCGCCCGGCCCGGCGCGCCCGCCCGGGCGAAAGAGACGAGCCGCATCGGATGGGAGGGCGGCTAGAGGTTGCCGCGCAGCGCCTGCTCGCGCTCGATGGCTTCGAAGAGGGCCTTGAAGTTCCCCTTGCCGAAGCCGCGGCTTCCCTTTCGCTGGATCACTTCGTAGAACACCGTGGGCCGGTCCTGCACGGGCTTGGAGAAGATCTGGAGCAGATACCCTTCGTCGTCCCGGTCCACCAGGATGCCGAGATGCGCCAGCGCGTCGAGGTTCTCGTCGATCTTCCCGACCCGATCGGGGAGCAGGTCGTAGTAGGCGCGCGGCACCTTGAGGAAGGCGATCCCGGATTCGTGGAGCCGCGACACCGTGGAGATGATGTCCTCGGTGGCGAGCGCGATGTGCTGCACGCCCGGCCCTCTGTAGTAGTCGAGGTATTCCTCGATCTGCGACTTCCGCTTCCCCTCGGCCGGCTCGTTGATCGGGAACTTGACCCGGCCGCCGCCGCCCGACATCACCTTCGACATGAGCGCCGAGTACTCGGTCGAGATGTCCTTGTCGTCGAAGTGCTGGAACTGCGAAAAGCCCATCACGTCGCGGTAGTAGGCGACGAAGCGGTTCATATCCCCGAGCGGGACGTTTCCCACCATGTGGTCCACGTAGAGGAGCGGTCCCTGCGACGGTCGGTTTCCGGTCGGCTTGTAGCCCGGAAGAAAGTGGCCCTTGTACTTCGATCGGTCGATGAAGGAGTGGATGGTATCGCCGTACGTCGCGATCGAGGCGCGGCGCACCGAGCCCTGCTCGTCGGAGACCGTCGTGGGCGCCTGGACGCCGACCGCGCCGCGCTTGGTGGTCTCGGCGTACGCCCGGTCGACGTCCTCCACTTCGAGGGCGATGTCCTTGACCCCGTCGCCGTGGCGGTGCACGTGCTCCGCTATAGGACCCTCGGGCACGAGCGGAGCGGTGAGAACGAAGCGCACACGCCCCTGCTCCAGCAGGTAGCTGGCCCGGTCGCGGACGCCGCTCTCCAGGCCGGCGTAGGCGCTCGGCGTGAACCCGAACGCGTGCGTGTAGAAATACGAGGCCTGACGGGCGTTTCCGACCCAGAACTCCACGTGGTCGATGGCCCGTATCTTCAGATAATCGTCGTCGGGGTTTCCGTTTCCTTGGGACATCCGCCGGCTCCTCTCGCCCAGGGTTCTCGTCATTCTACCCCGCGCCCGGGGGCGCGCAACCGGGAAACCGGCCCTAGGCCGAGGCTTCCGCCAAGGTTTCCGGGCGGGCATGCGAAAGGAGCGCCGCCACCTCCTGCACCTGCTCGTACCCCACGCGCAGCAGGAAGTCGGGCGCGCGGCCGTAGGACTTGGCGCCGATCACGTAGAAACCGGGCTCGGTGGTGCGGAGCGTCTCCGGGCCGTGGGTCGTTTGCGTAAGGCAGTCGCCGGACACGGGGGAGCGTCCGGAGCGCTCCGGATCTGCGGCCCGGGCCGCCAAAAGCGCCGCGGCCAGCGCCATGGGCGCGTCGGTGTCGTAGCAGAGGTGGACGCGAAGCTCGCGGTAGAGATCGGTGTCGGGGCGGTATCCGCAGAGGGCGAGGACGCGGTCCACGACGAGCGCTTCGTCCGCGCCGCCGGGCGCCCGCAACCTGACCCGAAGAGAGCCGTCCGGAAGCGGGTCGTAAGCGAGGACGACGCGCCCGGGAAGCGAGTCCAGCCATGGCGCCCGGGCGGCTATGGAGTTCGCCCGATGCTCCAGCGCCCGGCGCTCGGGCAGCGGATCGTCTCCGCGTTCGGGAAAGGGCCGCCCGGACCCACGACGCACCCAGGAAACCCGTGCGGGCCCGGAACCCTCGCCGGCCATCGCGTCGCAGTGGGCGAGCGCGGTGGCCGCGGAGTGTCCGCTCCCGACCAAGAGCACGCGCCGTTCGGCGAAGCGCACGCGCGCCGCTGCCCGCGTGGGAAGAAGGTGCCGGTCGACTCGATCGCCCAGCGCGTCTTCCCCGATGGCCTCGATCCCGCCGGGGCCCGTGAAGAGCGGCCGCCCGGCGACCCCGCTCGCGTCCACCACGATCTCCGCGCTGTCGAAGCGGCTCCCCTCCGGCGACTCGATGCGCAGAAGGAACGCGCGATCGTCCCGCGCGACCGCGGCCACGCGGCTCGACTCGTGGATCCGGCCGCGAAGCTCCGGGAGGGACGCGACCGGCTCGAGGGAGCGCGCGACGAGTTCCTCGGCGGTGAGGATGGCGTCGTCCGGAGGGAGCGCCACGCCCGCGCGCCGGAGACGCGCCCGCGTCGCCGCCGTGGAGTTCATCTCGAAGGGAGTGAAGAGAGGGATTTCGGCGAAGCGCCGGAGATGCGCGCCCACTCGCCCGGCTTCGTAGACCCGCACGTCATAGCCCGCGGCGTCCGCGGCCAGCGCCATCTCGAGCCCCACGGGACCCGCGCCGATGACGGCCAGACGGACCCCACCCGCGCGGTCTGCGCTCACGCGAGCCCCAACTCGTCCAGCCCCTCCTCGTCGAAGCCGAGGTAGTGCCCGTATTCGTGGAGAAGCGTCACGCGGATCTCGCTCGCGACCTCGTCTCGATCGATGCCGGCCCGCTCGAGATTCCGCTGGAAGAGGAGCACCATGTCGCCGTACCCCGACGGTCCGCGGAGCTTCTCCCCCACCGGGGTGCCGACGAAGAGCCCGAGCACCTCGGGGGTGATATGGGGTGCGCGCTCGGCCATCGCCCGGCTGGGCTTGGCCTCGACCAGGACTGGAACCTCGGCGACCGCCTCGCGGATCGCCTTCGGCAGAGATGCGAGCACTTCGTCCAGGATCGTTCGGAAGTCGTCGGCGGTCGTTCGGGGCGGCGGCGGGAACTGCTCCGGATCGAGGCGCGAGGCCTCCGCGAACAATAGATCCGCCTCGTGGAAGTCGCCGGCCGCTTCGCGGATCCGGCCCTCCAGATCGGCGCGGTCGGGATCGTCCTCTTCATCTTCGGGGGGGCGAAGCTTCTGGACGGAGCGGAGCGCCTCTTTCGTGCGCCAGAGGAGATGCATCGCCTCGACGCGGTCGAGCGCCGCGCCCCAGTGCTCGGGATCCTCGCGCACGACGGTATCGAAGATCCCCAGGGCGCCCTCGAAGTCCCCCCGATCGAGCGCCTCTTCCCCCTCGCGCATCAGGTCATCGAGACGCGAGGGCTCTGCCATGAGGTTTCCCTATTGCGCTCCGGAGGCGGGCACGGAGGACTTCACGGCGCGGTCGAGCAGGACGTCGATGTTCGCCAGAATCGGATCGAGCTGCGCGACCTGCGAGCGGACCGCTTCGGCATCGTTCACGGAGACCCAGCGATTCGTCTCGGTGATGGTGCGCCGGCCCGTCGCGATCTGGATGTTCAGGTTTTCGCGGTCCATCAGGTTGATGCCGCTGTTCCTCTTCTCGATCGCGTCGAGCTGCGATCCGATGGCGCGGAGCGAGGTGGCCACGGCCTGGACATCTCCCTCCATCGCGGCGCGATTTACGGCGGACCGCGACGCCGCGAACTCGACCCGGGACTGGGCGAAGTCGGCTCCGGACTTGCCGGAGCCGCCCAGCGTCTCGCAGGAAGACGCGCCCAGAGCCAAGAGAGCCGCCAGGACCGCCGCGAGGGCCGCGGCGGCTACAGGATGTAGACGACCAGGAAGACGCATATCCACACCACATCGACGAAGTGCCAGTACCACGAAGCCGCCATCAGCGGGAACTGCTGGTCATGGGTCACCTGCCCCCGCATCACCGCCCCGTAGACTACGTTCAGGAAGACGATCCCCATCAGGACGTGGAGACCGTGGAATCCGGTCAGCATGAAGAAGGTGGAGCCGAAGATGCCGCTCCGGATGGTGAGCCCCTCGCCGTTCAGGACGCCGTACTCGTACGCCTGCCCGCAGAGGAAGATGGCGCCCAGGAAGATCGTGAGGAGCAGCGCGGAGACGACTCCCTCCTTGTGCCGCTTCTCCAGCGCGACGTGGGCGATGTGGCACGTCACCGATGAGGCGAGAAGGATGGCCGTGTTGATCGCGGGGAGGACCACGTCGAAGTGCGGCATCCCCGGCGGGGGCCAGGTCGCGGCGTGCATCCGGCCGTAGAAGAGCGCGGCGAAGAACGACGCGAAGATCGCGGCCTCGGATCCGATGAAGAGAATCATCGCCGTCCGGAGCCGGGAATTGGCGTCGAGCAGGTCGCGCCCGACGAACTTGTCGCGGAGGAGCTCCGCCCACCAGCGCCCCGCTCCAAGGATCATCACCAGGAAGCCGACCAGGATGATCCCGATCCCTTCCTTGACGCCGCGCGTCCCCGCGACGATGCCGATCGGGATCAGGCCCGCGCCGACGGCCGTGATAATCGGCCAGCGGCTCGGCACCGGCTCGTGGGAGTGGTGCTCCATCGCCATCGCCATGCGCGCTCCTCCGAAGGCTTGAGTACGGGTTCGGCCCGCCAGTATGCCTTCGGTGGAAAATTCCCGCAAGCGAAGTTGTTCCGTTGGTTTGCGCTAGGGGAGGAAACGCGCGTTCCCGACTGCGTCAGTGCACGACCACCACTTTCACGCTCTTTTGGACCTCCGCCGCGGCGACCCGGATCCAGTAGACGCCGGCCGGCGCCTGCGCGCCCTCTTCGCCACGGCCGTCCCAACGAAGCATCTGCGGGCCTGCCCCCATCGTTCCCTCATGAAGAGACCGGACCCGCCGGCCGCGCGCGTCGAAGACGTCCGCCTGCAAGGGACCGGAGCTCGCCAGCGTGAATAGCACCTGCGCCCCCGTCCGAGTCGGCGACGGATACGCAGCCCCGACCGTGAGACCGGGAGCGCCGCTCTCCTCGAACTCGACCGACGTCACGCCC
>JBKJXM010000333.1:0-3017 GCA_046716305.1 Candidatus Eiseniibacteriota bacterium | reverse complement strand
CCACCATCGTCCCGGGTCGTACCGGTCCGCGCCGGGTGGGAGCGCGGCGAACGACGCGACGGCGCCCGTCCCGCGAAGCGCGCGCTCCACGACTAGCGCGGCGCGGCGCAGGTGAAATCCCGAGGAGATCGCCGTCACGGTGCGCCAGCGCCGCTCCCGGACCAGAGCGGCCAGCGCGCGCGCTTCGTTCCGAGTCCCGAACCTCCGGAGCGGCACCGGAACCACCTCCGCGCTCTCTCCCTCCACCACTATGAAGAAGTGGCGCTGACGGGGCGGGACGCGCGCGACGGCTTCGCGGAGCGCCGCATCACCGGGGAGGCCGAGGCGCTCGTAGCGCCTCCATTCGAAGCGCCCCACGCTCAGGACGAGGACGGGGGCGCCGCCCCGTTTCCAGGCGGCGATACCGAATTCCTTCCGCGCCTCGTTCCCGGCGAAGACGAAGATCGCGTCGGAGCGGGCGCCGGGCGCCGCGCGCGGCGAAGCCCGTGAGAGAAAGGCGACCAGCCCGCCCAGGGGGAGACTCCTAGCGAAGAACGAGGATCATGCCCGCGGACGCGGCGGCCGAGAGGAGCAGACCGAGCGGCGCGAACGTGCGGACGGCGCCGCGGCCCGCGGTCCCCGCGATCGCCATCTTGAAGATGGTGTTCGACAGGACGCCGACGGCAATGGCCTGCGACGCCTGGTAGAGCATCATCGGGTTGTCGGCGCTCTTCGCCATCGAGATCGTGAGGGCATCCATGTCGGTCAGGCCCAGGATCGCTCCGGAGACGATGAGGCCGGCGCCGCCCCACGCCTCCCGCACCGCGTGCACCGCGAAGAGCACCACCTGGAAGAGAAGCGCCATCTGGAGCGCCTGCTTCAAGCGGAGTGGATTCGACGGCTCGGGAATCTTCGCGTGCGCGTCCCCGCTTTTTCGAAGCCCGAACACGGTCACCGCCGCGGTGGCGAGGAGCGGTGGGACCAGATAGGGAAGGAGCGCGGTCATGAGATCGGTGTTCAGCACGCCCGTCGCGAACAGGATGCGGAAGTACATCACGCAGCAGGCGGCCAGGATCCCGAACGCCAGCGGTCGGGCGGCCTGGGGATTGTCCCGGCTCGCGCGCGAGTAGGTAAACACTACGCTGGTGGACGAGACCAGGCCACCCAGGAGCCCCGCGACCACGTAGCCCTGCCTTTCCCCCACGATGCGCCGCGCGATGAACCCGACGAAGGAGAGGCCCGAGAAGAAGAGGACGAGAATCCAGAGCGAGCGCGGGCGGATGCCCCCGAGCGGGCCGAACGGACCCTGGGGCAGGAGCGGCAGGATCACGACCGCCATCACCGCGAACTGCGCGGCGGCGTGGATCTCGGCCCGGTCCAGGTGGGAGACCGCCGCGTGGAGGCGCGACTTCTCGATGAGGAGAAGGGTCGTGACCGCGACGATGCCGCTGGCCAGGATCAGGTGACCCGCTCCGGCCAGGACGCCGGCCGCGATCACCACGAGCGCCGCGACCTCGGTGGTCGCCTCGACCGCGCGCCGCCCGAGCTTCCAGTACGAGCCCGCGACGATCGCGGCCCCGCCGGCCGTGAGGGCTGCCGCGACCGGCAGCGCCTGCAGCGACACGCAGAGGCCGGCGATGCCGGCGAGAATGCCGAGGAGTGTGAAGGTCCGGATTCCCCCGAAGCGCGCGTGCGGCCCCGTGGCGTGCCCGGACCACTGGCGCTCGATCCCGATCGCGGCCCCGCCGAGCGCGGCGATCGCGACGCGGAGGGCGGACTGCGCTTCGGGCGTCATGGGGTCGAGCGGGAGGCTCCGCGCGTCAAGCGCCGCCGCCGGAGAGGCGGCGCAGCACGTAGGGGAGGATCCCGCCGTGCTCGAAGTAGCGCCATTCCTGAGGCGTGTCGATCCGCACCACCGCGTGGAACTCGCGCACGGCTGCGGCGGCTACGCCGGAGCCGTGGACGCGCACGAGAAGCTCGGCCCCGCGCTTGGGATCCGCGGCGAGCGCCGCCACACCGAGGATGTCGAATGCCTCGGTGCCCTTCAAGCCCAGGCTGTCGGCGGTTTCGCCCCCCCGGAACTGGAGGGGCAGGATTCCCATCCCGATCAGGTTGCTTCGGTGGATCCGCTCGTAGGACTCGGCGATGGCGGCGCGCACGCCGAGAAGCCGCGGCCCCTTGGCCGCCCAGTCGCGCGACGAGCCCGAGCCGTACTCCTTCCCGGCGATGACGATCGTCGGCGTCCCTTCGCGCTCGTAGCGCATGGCCGCGTCGAAGATGGTCATCTGCTCGCTGCTCGGCTGGTGTGCCGTGAAGCCCCCCTCGACGCCGGGGACCAGCCGGTTCCGGATGCGGGTGTTCGCGAACGTCCCGCGCACCATCACCTCGTGGTTCCCGCGCCGCGAGCCGTAGGAGTTGAACTCCGCCGGAGGCACGCCGTGCTCCTCGAGGTAGATGCCGGCCGGACTCCCGCGCTTGATCGAGCCGGCGGGGGAGATGTGGTCGGTCGTCACGCTGTCTCCCAGGAAGGCGAGCACGCGCGCGCCGCGGACGTCCTGCACCGGCGTTGGCGCCGGCGTCATGCCGTCGAAGTAGGGAGGGCGCTTCACGTAGGTGGAAGCGGGATCCCACGCGTAGCGGTTTCCCTCCGGCACGGGCAGGTTCCGCCACGTCTCGTCGCCCGTATAGACGTCCTTGTAGGTCTCGCGAAAGATCTCCGAGGTGAGGGCGGCGCGGATCGTGTCGTCGATCTCCATCTGCGACGGCCAGAGATCCCGGAGCATCACCGGAGCGCCGCTCTTGTCCTTGCCGAGCGGCTCGCTCGTCAGGTCCACGTCGACGCGGCCGGCCAGCGCGTACGCCACGACCAGAGGGGGCGAGGCCAGATAGTTGGCACGGACCTCAGGATGGATCCGCCCTTCGAAGTTCCGGTTCCCGCTCAGCACCGCGGCGACGACCAGGCCGTCACGCTCGATCGCGGCAGAGATGGGCTCGGCCAAAGGCCCGCTGTTCCCGATGCAGGTGGTGCAGCCATAGCC
>JBKJXM010000332.1:0-4341 GCA_046716305.1 Candidatus Eiseniibacteriota bacterium | reverse complement strand
TCGCCACACTCATGGTGGCGTCCGAGGCCGAGGCTCAATCCCCAATAGACGAGTCGACATTTCTCTCCTCAGTCATGGCCCAGGAGCACGTTTCGGCCGTTCTCTCGGAGCGTGTGAGCTCGGCGCGAGCTGACCTTTCTCGCGCAGGTCTATACAGGAACCCGGAAATCGGCTTCGAGCGAGAGGCGCCGCGAGGTGGGATCGAGCAGGACACGTGGTCGATCGCGTGGACCCCGCCGCTGGACGGGCGCTTCTTCACGAGCCGCGCGGCGGCGCGTGCCGGCCTTCGGGCGGCCGAGTTCGACCTTGAGGCAGCCCGCCTGGCGCTTCGGAGCGAGCTGCGAGCCGACTTCGCCTCCTGGGCGCTCGCCCAGGAGAAGGCCCGAGTCGCGTCTGGACTCGCGAAGCTCGTCGAGCGGCTGGCGGCGGCGATGTCGGCCCAAGCGTCCCAAGGCGCACCATCCGGTCTCGCGGCGCGGCGGCTATCGCTGGCGCGGATCGAAATCCAATCCGAAGAAGCCCGCGCGGCCGCAGAGGTGGAAACCGCGCTAGCTCGAATTCTCGGGTGGGGCTATGAATTGGCTATGGACGGAACTCCAATCCGCCCGCCGCTGCCGCCGCCGCCGACCGATTCCGCTCTGGCTGGGGGACCGCCGGACGTCCTGGCCCGTCGTCAGGAGCTAGTGCAGGCGAGGCTACTCTCGAACCTCGCTAACCGATTCTGGGCGCTTCCCGAGCTTTCGTTCGGGTGGCAGACGATACGCGAGGAACAGGGCGACCTCGAGGGCCCGATCTTCGGCGTCCGCTGGCCACTCCCTATCTTCGACCGCCGGCAAGCCGAGCGAGTCGAGGCGAAGGGGCGCACGTCCGCGGCAGAGGGGCGTGCACGACTGGCGGAGACCCGCGCACGGGCAAACTTCGAGGCGGCGCGCACTGTGTACTCAAGGCTTCGCCAGTCCGCCGAGGCCGCGCTCGAAGCCGAGGCGGCCGGTGAGCGCGTAGTCGACAGCGCCGTCGCTGTCTTCGAGGCGGGCGAGAGCGACGTCACCGACCTCTTGGAATCGTTGCGCGGTGTGCTGAGCGCCCGCTTGGCGGCGCTCGACCTCTACGCCGCCGCGCTGGAAGCCCATCGCGATCTCGAACGAGCGGTCGGCCGACCGCTTTCGCTTACGGAAGGAGCAACGAAATGAAGTGGACCCGAAGGAGCGTGCCGGTTCTGCTCGCCCTGATCTCGGCCGCGTACGGATGCGGCGTGAACCGAGACAAGGACGCCGCCCATGGAGATCACGAGGAGGGGTGGGCGGTAACGGCGTGGGGCGACCGATACGAGATCTTCGCCGAAGCCGATCCGCTCATCGTCGGGAAGGAGTCGAAATCCCACACGCATGTGACCATTCTCGACGGGTTCGCTCCGCTCGAGAACGGCTCCGTCTCCGCCGTGCTCCGAGGAGCCGGAGGACGGGAGTGGGTCTTCCGACAGGACCGTGCGCTTCGACCGGGGATATTCTCCGTGGTGATCCGGCCGGAGTCGGAAGGGGCGTTCGATCTCGCGTTTCGAATCGAGAGTGCCGCGGGCCGCGAGGACGTACGCGCCGGCCGTGTGCAGGTTGGCAGCGCTGCGAAGCCGGGGGGTGTCGTGGAGGTCCCGGCTACATCCATCGTCGTCGACACGACGCGGGCGCCGCGTTCCGCGGGTGACCCCATCGGATTTCTCAAGGAGCAGCAATGGCGAATCCCCTTCGCCACGAGAGTGGCCGCCAGGGGCACGCTTCAACACTCCGTTCGAGGTCATGCCCGTATCCGCCCCGCCGCGGGTGGGGAGGCCATTCTCGCCGCTCCGTTGGACGGAATCGTGACCCCATCGAGCCGGCTCTATGTCGGGCGTGACGTGCGACGCGGGGCGACCGTCGCGCGACTCACACCCCGGCCGACATCCGGTCGAAGCTACGCCGAAATCGAATCGGAGTCGCGTCTCGCGAGCGATCGCCTCCAGCGTCTCGAGGAGCTGCTCCGAAGCGAGGCGGTCAGCCGAGCTGTCGTGGAACGCGCCCGGGCGGAGGCGGCGACGCTTCGCGCCGAGTTGAACGCGGTCGGGGGGCACGGTCGCGCCGTGAACGTCGACGCTCCGTTCACGGGTCGAATCGCCGAGGTCATGGTGGTCCCGGGACAGGCGGTCCAAGCCGGAGCCGCCCTTGCGCGGCTCACCCAGTCACAGCCGGTGTGGGTAGAGGTGGCGCTCCGGCCCGAGCACGCAACGCTGCTCGCGACGGGAGCCGCGGGCCTCGTCATCGAAGGGTCAGCCGGCGCTCCGCCGGTGGCACTCCCTTCCCGAAATGTCCGCCTCGTTTCGCGGTCACCCGAAGTGGATCGCGCGACCGGCGCCGTCCTGGCGATCTTCGAGGTGAGCGGCCCCACGCAGCTCCGAATCGGCACCGCGGCTGACGCGGAAGTCCTGCTCCCGGCCCAACGGGACGGCATCATCATTCCGATCGAGGCGGTCGTGGACGACGCCGGTGTTTCCGTCGTCTTCATTCACACGGAAGGCGAGACATTTCACCGTCGCGAGGTCGAGATCCTGGCGCGCCAGGGAGACAGGGCTCTGGTGGCCGGCATCGAGGAAGGGGAACGGGTCGTTACGCGCGGTGGAGCCGCCATTCGCCGCGCTTCCCAACTCTCATCCGGCGCCGTCGAAGGCCACGTCCACTAACCGAGCGAGGAAACCATGCTGAATTCGATCATCGCAGCCTCGCTCCAGCATCGATGGCTCGTCATCGCCGCCACGGTGGTGTTGCTCGTGGCGGGAGCGCTCGTGATTCCGCGCCTTCCCGTCGACATCTTTCCCGATCTCACCGCGCCGAGCGTCACGGTCATCACGGAGGCGCGTGGGATGGCTCCGGAGGACGTGGAAATCTTGGTCACATTTCCGCTGGAATCGGCGCTGAACGGCGCGTCGGGCGTCCGCCGCGTCCGTTCGGTCTCGGCGGCCGGCATCTCCGTGATCTGGGTCGAGTTCGAGTGGGGTGAGGACGTCTACCGGGCTCGCCAGGTCGTGACCGAGCGAACGCAGGGAGTGGACCTGCCGTCCTCGGCATCGACGCCGGAGCTGGGACCCGTGAGCTCCATCATGGGGGAGATCACCTTCATTGCCCTCACGTCGTCGGACCCAAACCTCGGCCCGATGGAACTTCGGCGCGTCGCCGAGACAACCCTTCGCCGCACGCTCCTTGCCATCCCGGGAATTTCTCAGGTGGTTCCGATCGGGGGAGACGTTCGTGAATACCACGTCGAGGTGGAGCCCGACCGGCTCGCCCAGGTAGGCGTCACATTGGATCAGGTCGCAGCCGCGCTCGGAGACGCGACACGCGATCCCGTGGCGGGCTTCCACGTCGACCAGGGCCAGGAGTATCTCGTGCGGGGACTCGGGCGGGCCCGGGACGCGGAGGACTTGGCGGCGACCGTGATCGACGGTCGCGGCGGCGTTCCGGTAACGGTGGGAAGTGTCGCGAGCGTGCATCTGGGCCCCGAGCCGAAGCGCGGCACGGCCTCGTACCGGACGAAGCCAGCGGTGATTCTGAGCGTCCAGAAGCAGCCGGGCGCGAATACACTGGAACTCACACGCGAGATCGACCGAGTGCTTGCACGTATCGAGCGCTCGCTTCCTGCCGGAGTCAGGATCGAGAAGGAAAACTTTCGGCAGGCTGATTTTATCGACGTCGCCATTCACAACGTCACCGAGGCGCTCCGTGACGGGGCCATCCTGGTGGTTGTGATCCTCTTCCTCTTCCTTTGGAACGTCCGAACCACCTTCATCTCCATCCTGGCGATCCCGATCTCGCTGGTAACGGGAATCCTCGTATTTTCGGCCTTTGGGATCACGCTCAATACAATGACACTCGGAGGACTCACGATCGCGATCGGTGTCCTCGTGGACGACGCAATCATCGGCGTCGAGAATGTCTTTCGACGATTGCGGCTTGAGCGGGAGCGGCCAGTGGATGAACGCCGGGACCCGATGGAGGTCGTGTACACCGCTTCGTCTGAAGTCCGGGGCGCGATCTTCTACGCCACGCTGATCATCGTCCTCGTCTTCATTCCACTCTTCATCCTCCCAGGAATGGAGGGGAGACTCCTCCGGCCGCTCGGGCTTGCGTACGTGACGGCACTGTTGGCTTCGTTCGTGGTCTCATTGACCATCACGCCCGCCCTCTGCTACTTGCTCCTCGCGCGCTCCAGCTCCGTGGCGCGACCGGAGTCGTGGCTGCTTCGGTGGCTCAAGGGCGCCTATCGCGTCGTCCTCGACCGGGCGATGGCGGGTCCGCGCTGGGTGTATGGGTTCGCCGG
>JBKJXM010000331.1:0-9370 GCA_046716305.1 Candidatus Eiseniibacteriota bacterium | reverse complement strand
GTCGCGCCTCCTCGCATTGATCCGCCGCGAGATCGCGAAGTCCACTCCGGAGGAGCCGGGCGTGATCCGGGCGAAGATGAACGCGCTGCTCGACATTCCCCTGATCGAGGCGCTATATGAGGCGTCGGCTGCGGGCGTGCGCGTGGATCTCAACGTGCGCGGCTCGTGTCTCCTCCGGCCGGGCGTCAAGGGACTGTCCGAGAACATCAAGGTCGTCAGCCTGGTGGACCGTTTTCTCGAGCACGCGCGCATCTTCGAGTTCCGGAACGGGGGCGACCTCGAGAGCTTCGTCGCCAGCGCCGACTGGATGCCGCGCAACCTGGACCGCCGCGTGGAGCTGATGGTGCCGGTCATCGAGCCGGAGCACCGCGCCCGGCTGGGTCGCATCCTGGACACGATATTCGCCGACAACGTGAAGGCACGGGAGCTCAAGGCGGACGGCACCTACGCCAAGCGCGACGGGCGGAAGAAGCCGACGCGCGCCCAGGAGATCTTCTGGGAAGAGGCGAAGGCGAACGCCTCGCGCACCGAGGATCCGGATCGAAGCGTGTTCCAACCCCTGCGGCGGTCGCCCGCAGCGGGATAGACCGCCATTCCACGGAGGGAGCAATCCATGTCGAGCTGGGTGAATCGCGTGGTCGGAGCGGCCATGCTGCGCTCCGCGACGTACGAGGAGGTCGAGGCCGACAAGGGCGCGAACATGCAGGCCCTGGCCGTCGTGCTCGTCTCCGCGGTGGCGGCGGGACTCTCGATGGCGGAAGGGGGCGGCCGCGCGATCGGCTACGGGATCATCGGCGGATTGGTCGGCTGGGTCCTCTGGGCCGGCCTCACGTGGATCATCGGGACGAAGATCCTGCCCTCGTCCGAGACGAAGGCTGACCTGGGCGAGCTTCTCCGCACGATCGGCTTCGCGAGCGCGCCCGGGATCGTCCGGATCCTCGGCGGGCTTCCGCTGGTCGGCTGGCTCTTCGAGTTGATCGCCGGGCTCTGGATGCTGGCCGCGTTCGTCGTGGCCGTGCGCCAGGCGCTCGACTACCGGAGTACTGGCCGGGCCATCCTCGTCTGCGTGATTGGCTGGCTGGTGTGGTTCGCGGTGATCGCGTGGACGGCGATCCTGGCAGGCGCCACGGTCGCCGGCTTCGGGCTTCTCACGCGGGGGCCCGCCTAGTAGCGCACGTCCGCGGCGACGCGCGCGAGCCAGGCCGTGCGGTCCCGCCCCAGCGTGTTCTCTTCATTCCGAACGCGGCGGTAGCCCAGCCCCAGCGACAGATCGACGTTGTCGCGCGGGATCCACCGCGCGTCGCCCCACACCTCGCGCCGCTCCTCGACCACGCCGCTCAGGCCGTCGTTGGACACCGGACCCATCGCGGGCGACCACGCCTGGCCCAGGCGCCCCTCGCCCCGGTTGGTGAAATCGCCGCTCCACCGAAGCTGCCAGTCGCGATTGATGTCGAACACCGCCTCGACGAAAGCGTTCTCCACGTCGGGTCCCAGCGCGAAGCCGAGCGGGCGCCCGCGATAGATGAAGCTCTGGTCGTACTCCACCGAATAGGTGAAGTTGCGCACGCGCGTGTATTCCCCGAGGAGGCGGACGGCGTGCGCGCCGAACGGACGGTCGCTCCGTGCCCCGATCTGGTAGGCGATGCGATCGGGCATGTCCCGATTTTCGGTGGCGAAGTCGTCCACCAGGATCTCGGTCGTGAGAGCGAGGTCGGGGATCGGACGCCACACCGCGTCGAGCGACGCCATGATGTTCGCGCGCTCCAGCCCGCGCACCGAGTCGCTCGCCGCGTCGCGGATGTGGATCCGCTCCACGATCGCGTAGGGAAGGATCCCCAGGCCGTAGAGAAGGTCCACGCTTCCGCTCCGGTAGCGCACGGCCTCGGCCAGCCCCACCGTGAGGCGCCGGCCGATCTCGACCTCGACGCGGTGCGCGGCCAGGTAGCGCCCCTCCGCGCGCGAGATCTGCCCGGTCAGAGCCGTCACGGTCGCGCGGCCGCCGAGCTGGACGGCGTGGGATAGAAATCCCATCGAGCCCGCGGCGTCGGAGAGGAGCAGCGTTCCGCGTCTCCCCGGACCCCAGCGGAAGTAGTCGTATCCGACCGCCGCGGTCAGCGCGCCCGTGCGAGCGGTCAGCTCGGCCCGGAGCACCGTCGTCTCCAGATCGCTGTGGAGGGCGATGGCGTCGATCCAATCGCGCTGCGAGCGGATGCGCGTGACGCCGAATTCCTCGAACCCCGCGATCGCGGGCCAAAGCTGGAGCGAGAGACGGACGGTCGCCGCCGACTCGTCCCGGAAGCGGAAATGGATGGCGCGCCCCTCGTCATAATCGCCGCGCAAATGCCCCGCGGCGGATAAACGAAAGCGCCGCTCGCGCGGTCCAACGTCGAGGAGGGGACCCGTCTCGAGCCCTTCCGGGAGCGCGCCCAGCTCGGCCAGCTCGCGCGTCAGCTCGCGCTCGAGCCTCTGGAAGTGGAGGTCGGCGCCGATCCCCGGATGCAGCCGGGCCGCCCGCACCAGGGCCCGCGCCACGTCAATGCGGGCCAGGGGCCTCGTGAAGACGGCGATCGAGTCCAGGTTGCCGCGGGCGGCGAGGGCTTCGATCTCTTCGTAGGCGGGATGTCGCGCCGGGAGGAACTCGGCCGGCTGGGCCCCCGCCCGGGCGTACGACACGAGCAGCGCCGCTCCCAGGATCCAGAGGAGCGGCGCGCGATGGGCGCCGGGACACGTTCTCGTCACGCGGCGAGGGTAGTGGACGGCGCCCGAGGTATGTAGAAAGTTCGACACAGGGTGTGCAACCACGATGCAGCCCCATGGGGGTGCCGCCCTGGTAACTGCACTAGCCCCAACGAGTTCATGTATGGCACATGGGCTGCTTGGTACGCACCTGTCTCCTGTGACACACCTTTTCGCGAAAGGGAGGGGTTCAATGTTCCGCTCATACCACGCTACCGTCGGACGACGGGCAGCCGGTCGTTGTACGTATCCGGTCACGCTGTTTCTGGCCATCGCCTTCGTCCTAGTAGGCGCGCTGGCGGGGTCGCCGGTCCCCGCTTCGGCGTCGCCCCTTGATTTGGGTTACCAGCCGCTCGCGTTCCACAACGCCACCAACGGCGATGTGAACACCGAGGGCAACGTTCCGTTGCTGTTTCAATACGCCGCGTCCGAGAATCGCCCGATCCGACGCAGCCGCCCGCGTTACCGCGAGCGCGACCGCGACCGCGACCGCTACGACCGCGACCGCTACACGCCGCGCTACTTTGCAGCCATCGGTGGCGGCAATTTCGACCCGGACGAGCAGCCGGGCAACGGTCTCTGGGTGAACGGTGAGCTGGGCAGCGAAGTGGGCGAGGCCCTCGACCTGGGTGTCCGCCTGTCCTTGTATCATCGCGAGTCCGGGCGCTCGCAGGTCGTGTCCGAGTACACCGACCCCGCGGGCAACGTCGGCCAACGCGTCGTCGAGACGAACAGCGTCGAGACGAACCTGATTCCGCTCATGGCCATTCTCCGCGTCCGTTTCCCCGTCACGCGCGAGTTTCAGCCCTACGTCGGCGGCGGCATCGGGTGGGAGTGGCTCACCGTCGAGGGCACGGACGACGCCGGCTTCGCTTTCCAGGACGACTACGACGGGCTCGGGATGCAGCTCTTCGGCGGCCTGAACCTCGGCGTCTCGCAGAATCTGGCGCTGTACGGCGAGGGCGTCTGGAACAAGAGCACGGTCGAGGCCGAGTTCTACGATCCCACCTTCGGCGGCGACGTGAAGGAAGAGATCGAGATGGACGGCCTCGCGTTGCACGGGGGCCTTCGCTTCCGGTTCTAGTAGCCGTGTCGTGGCGCCCTGGGGTACTTTCCTAGTGGATACATGACGCAGGGAGCGTCCGGGCCACGCTTCGGCGAGGCGGCACTGGGACCAGGAGGTAGGACACATGGATCGTACCCGCAGCAGACGGGTGACGCTTCTCGCGGCGCTCGGGATCGCCCTCGTGGCGGTCGCGGGCGTGGCGTCGTTTGCGTCGACCGCGGCAGCACAGACCAACCGTACCGAGGACATCGGGCTCGGCTTCAAGGGGATCGGCGCCCGGATCGGCCTCGTCGACCCCGAGGGCGCGAGCAGCACCCTGGACCTCGGGTTCCACATTGACTTCGGCGAGCTTGCCCGCAACGTGCACGTGTCGCCGATCGTCGAGTACTGGAGCGTCGGACAGGATGTCGGACCGTACAACGCGCAGCTGAAGGATTTCTCTCTCGGCTTGGACCTGATGTTCGATTTCCCTCTTCAAGACAGCCGCATCACTCCCTACGCCGGCGGCGGGCTCGGCCTCCACTTTCTGAAGTCGGAGACCAACGTGCCGGACGTCGACGACGACTCGCGCACCAAGCTCGGCTTGAACGCCCAAGGCGGCATCCGCACGGACGTGATGCCGAACCTGGCCCTCTTCGGCGAGCTGCGGTATAACTTCGTCTCGGACGCGAACCAGCTGAAGCTCCTGGGCGGGTTCACGTACCGCTTCATCTACTAGGGCCGGGAGGGCGCCATGAGATTGTTTCGTTCCGCTGGACTTCTCACGCTGTTGCTCGCAGTCGCGATCGGACTTTCCGCGTGCCAGAAGAAGACCGAGACGGAGACTTCGATGACCGACACCACGGCCATGAGCGCCGAGAGCCCGTACCCGGTCGAGGAGACGCCGCCGGCAGCGTCCACCACGCCGCCTCCGTCGACGCCCCGGACCACGCCGCGTACGACGCCCAGGGAGCCGAGCGCGCCCGCGGTTCGGACCGCGCGCATCCCGGCGGGCACCTCGATCGACGTCGCCATGGTCACGCCCGTGGACACGCGCACGTCGAATGTCGGTGATCCCGTCGAGGCCAAGCTGACCGCCCCGATCATCGTGGACGGCAGGGTGGTGGCCGAAGAGGGCTCGTCGGTTCGCGGCAGCATCGCCGCCCTTCAGCGGGCCAGCAAGTCGAACGACGAAGAAGCCCGCGCCATGGTCCGGTTCAACTTCAACGAGCTGGAGACCGTCGCCGGCGACAAGCGAATCAGCTCGACCGTGACCGGCAGCGAGGGCCGCCTCGCGGCCAAGTCGACGAGCACGCGCGACAAGCTGATCGTCGGCGGGAGCACCGTCGCGGGCGCGATCATCGGCAAGGTGGCGGGCAAATCTACCAAGAGCACCGTTATCGGCGCCGTGGGCGGCGCCGTGGTCGGAACCGGCGTGGCCCTCTCCGCGAAAGGCTACGAAGTGGAAGTGCCCGCGGGGAGCAAGGTGACCCTCCGGATCGAAGAGCCGGTCACGGTCGCGCTGCGATAACCGGCAAGCACAGCCATTTTGCGTCCTGACGCCCCCGCGGGCCTCCCGCGGGGGCGTTTTCTTGACAGTCCCCGCCCCTCGTCCGATACTCTCGCAAATTCATTTCAGTTACGTCATCGATACAGAGAGGGTTTCATGGACGCCAGCCATGCGCTGCTGAAGGAACTTTGCGAGGGATTCGGACCTCCGGGGCACGAGACGGAGATCGCGGGCATGATGCAGAAGCATCTCCGCGGCCTGGGCGAGGTGACGAAGGACGGCCTCGGCAGCGTCATCTGCCGGAAGAAGGGGACGTCGGACGACCCGCGCGTCCTCGTCGCCGGCCACATGGACGAAGTCGGGTTCATGGTGAAGGGGATCACTCCCGAGGGGTTCATCAAGTTTCTTCCGATGGGCGGGTGGTGGGGCCACGTCGTCCTCGCGCAGAAGGTCAGGATCCGGACGAAGAGCGGCGACGTGATCGGCGTGGTGGGCTCGAAGCCCCCGCACGAGCTTCTCGAAGAAGAGCGCCGAAAGGTGCTCGAGCTGAAAGACATGTTCATCGACGTGGGTGGAACCACCTACTTCGACGTGCGAAAAAAGATCGGGATCCGCCCGGGCGACGCCATGGTTCCCGACGCGGGATTCACGGTCATGGCGAACGAGCGGCTCTATCTCGCCAAGGCGCTCGACAACCGCGTCGGATGCGCGCTCGTCATCGACATGTTGCGGAAGCTCAAGGGCGCCAAGCATCCCAACACCGTGTTCGGCGTTGCGACCACCATGGAAGAGGTGGGGCTGCGCGGCGCGCAGACCAGCGTCGCTTCGGTGAAGCCGCAGGTGGCCATCGCCGTGGACGTGGGGATCGCCCATGACACGCCCGGCACCTCCGGCGAGGGGGACGAGAAGCTGGGGGCGGGCGTGGGGATCCTGGTCTACGACGCCAGCTTGATTCCCAACGTCAAGCTTCGCGACCTGGCTATCGAGATCTGCGAGAAGAACAAGATCACGTATCACCTGGGCACCGTGGAGCGCGGGGGCACCGACGCGGGGCGGTTCCACGTCTACGACACCGGCGTTCCGTCGCTCGTGATCTTCATCCCCACGCGCTACATCCACAGCCACTCGACCATCATGGACCGCCACGACTACGACCAGGCGGTGAAGCTCCTGGTCGAGCTGACGAAGCGGCTGGACAAGAAGACCGTGGCATCCCTCTGATGCCGGCCGCTCGGAAATTTCTGGCCGAGTTGATCGGGACCTTCGGCCTCGTCTTTTTCGGTGCCGGAGCCATCCTCCAGCAGCAGATGACCCAATCGGTCGGGATCACGGGGATCGCCGTGGCCCACGGCCTCGCTATTCTCGTCGGCATCTACGCCCTGGGGCATATCTCGGGCGGTCACTTCAACCCGGCCGTGACGTTCGCGTTCATGGTGACGCGCCGCCTCTCGGTGGGCATGACGCTCCTGTACTGGATCGCCCAGATCGCGGGCGCCGTGATCGCCGCCTGGGTCCTCAGCGTGGCGTACCCCAGCGGGGCGGCCGATGCGCACCTGGGCGCGCCCGCCGCCGACCCTTCGATCCGCCCGGCTGTGGCCGCGCTCCTGGAGGGGGTGGCGGCCTTCATGCTGGTCACGGTGGTGTTCGGCTCCGCGGTCGATCCCCGGGCGCCGAGGGGGTTCGCCGGGCTCGCGATCGGGCTCACGGTGACGGCGAACATCCTGATGGGCGGGGTACTAACCGGCATGGCCTTCAACCCGGCGCGCGCTTTCGGGCCCGCCTTGGTGGCGGGCTTTTGGCAGGACCAGTGGGTATACTGGGTGGGACCACTCCTCGGGGGCGGAGTGGCGGGACTCCTCTACGACCGATTCTTTCTCGAGCGCGCCTGAGACGTAACCGCGCGCGGGGTGAATATGGACCCGGCGCAGCGATCCATCGAACGTGACCTCGGCCCCCGCATCGCGGGGGATGTCCGCACCGACCCGATCACCCTCGCCCTTTTTTCGACGGCCGCCTGCATCTTCCGCAGGAAGCCCCTCGCCGTCGTCGCTCCCAAGTCCACCGCCGACGTCGCCGCCGTCGTGGCCTACGCCGCGGAGCACGGGATTCCTGTCACGCCGCGCGGAGGCGGCTCGAGCCTGGCCGGCGCGGCCCTGGGCTCGGGGATCGTCCTCGACTTCTCGGCGCACATGCACCACGTGCTGGAGGTGGACCCGGGGCAGAAGCGGGTCCGCATGGAGCCGGGCGCCATCCACACGCGCGTGCAGAAGGCCGCGGCGCCTTACGGGCTCCGCCTGGGTCCGGATCCCTCGTCGGGCGACTTCTGCACCATCGGCGGCACGATCGGCACGAACGCGGCCGGCGCCCACACGCTCCGCCACGGCGCGACCAAGGACCATCTCCTCGCGATGACCGTGGTGCTTCACGACGGGACCGTCGTGCGGCTGGGGGACGACGCGCGCGCAGGGGACGTGCCCGCGACGTGGGAGCGCGCCGCCGAGCGGGTCACGGAGATCCTTCGAGACGGCGCGCCGCGTTTCCTGCCCGAGCGTCCGAAGGCGAACAAGAACTCGTGCGGCTACGACCTCTGGGGCGCGTGGAGTCCCGGCGACCGGGTCTCCTCCATCGAGCCGCGCTTCGACCCGCTCCGGCTATTGTGCGGTTCGGAGGGGACGCTCGGCATTGTCACCGAGGCGGTGATGCGCCTGGTCTCGCGGCCCAAGGCCACCTCGGTCGCGCTTCTCTACTTCGCCTCGTGGCACGAAGCCGTGGACGCCGTGCTCGAAGCGCGCCGCGCGGGCGCCTCCGCGATCGAGGCGATGGACCACACCGTCCTCGCATTCGTGCGCCAGGACCGCCCCGATCTCCGCGACCTGATCCCGGAGCGGTTCGAGGCGGGGCTCCTGGTCGAGTTCGAGGGAGAGACCGAGGACGAGACGCGCACGGGTCTCGCGTCCATCGAGGAGTGGGTGGCCGCGCGGCCCGGCAAGGTGCTCGACTTCCGCGCGGCGCGCGATCAGACGGAGCGCGCGGCGCTCTGGTCGGTCCGTCGCGCGGCGCTTCCCCTGGTCTACCGCGCGGAGCCGGTCGAGAAGCCGATGAACTTCATCGACGACACGGCCGTGCCGCCGGAGGCGCTGGGGGAGTACATCGGGGGCCTGCGCACGATCTTTGCGAGGCACCGGACGCGCTACGTTATTTTCGGCCACGCGGGCAACGGAAACGTCCACGTGGTGCCGCTTTTGGATCCGCACGAGGGAACCTTCGTCGCGCGCATGTCCGCCATGGCCGAGGAGGCCTTCGAGCTGACGTGGAAGCTGGGCGGAACGATCACCGGCGAGCACGGGGACGGCATTCTCCGCGCGCCCTACCTGCGCCGTCAGTACCCGGATTCGTACGACGTGATGGCCGAGGTGAAGGGGGCGCTCGACCCGGACGGAATCCTGAACCCCGGCGTCGTGATCTCCGGCGCCGCCACGTTCCCCGGAGACTCCCTGCGCTACACCAACGAGTACGTCACCACGGGGACCGTCTTCGACGAGCCCGACTACCGGGCCATGGTCGAGCACTGCCACGGCTGCGGCACATGCCGCGACTACTGCCCGGTGGGGAGCACGACTCTCCTCGAGCCGCACAGCGCCCGCGCCAAGGCGTCGCTCTTGATGGAGCTGATCCGCGGCGCGCTCGAGCCGGGCATGCTCACCGAGAAGCCGTTCAAGGAAGTGATGGACTCCTGCTTCAACTGCAAGCTCTGCCTGAGCGAATGTCCGAGCCAGGTGGACATTCCGGGACTGGCCGTGGCCGCCCGCCGCGAATTTGTCGAGAAGCGCGGGATGCCGATCCGAAATTGGATTCTCGGGCAGTCGGAGAAAGTGGCGAAGATCGCCTCGATCGTGCCGGGGCTGGCCAACGCCGCGATCGGAAATCCGGTGGAGCGGAGCGCGCGGGAGTCGGTGGGGAGGATCGCGGGACGGCTCGACCTGCCGCAGTTCCGCCGCTCGTTCAAGACGGGGTACATGGCGTCGAAGAAGGCGTGGTCACCCCCGCTCACGCCGGCCGCGGCGCCGGCGGGCGGCGGT
>JBKJXM010000330.1:0-3662 GCA_046716305.1 Candidatus Eiseniibacteriota bacterium | reverse complement strand
CGAGCTCCGGAACCCGCTCGCGCCGATCCGGAACGCGGTGAGCTTGATGCACTCCCGGCATATCGTGGATCCCACGGTGCGATGGTCGCGCGACGTCATCGAGCGCCAGACGGCCCACCTCGGTCGGCTGGTGGACGATCTCCTCGACGTGAGCCGGATCACGAGCGGACGCCTGACGCTCCAGCGGGAGCGGCTCGATCTGGCCGTGGTCTTCGAGCGGGCCGTGGAGGCGAGCCGCCCTCTCGTCGAGGAGCGGCATCACAAGCTGGAGGTGCGCCTGCCCGAGAAGGCGATCTGGGTCGATGGAGACCTGACCCGGCTTTCCCAGGTCGTCCTCAATCTCCTGAACAACGCGGCCAAATACACGTCCGAGCGCGGGCGCATCTGGCTGAGCGCGGATCTGGAGCAGGGCCTCGTGGTGATCCGCGTGCGCGACTCGGGGGTCGGCATTCACCCGGATCTTCGAAACAAGATCTTCGACCTGTTCATGCAGGGGACGCGGACGCTGGACCGATCGGACGGCGGTCTGGGGATCGGGCTGACGCTGGTGGAGCGCCTTGTCGCGCTCCATGGCGGATCCGTCGAAGCTAGTAGCGACGGCCCCGGCAAGGGAAGCGAGTTCACCGTTCGGCTTCCGGCCGCGGCCGCGCCCCGCCCCGATGACCCCGACGCCGCTTCGGGAGACCCGCCGGCCAGACGGGTGCGTCGCCGAGTCCTGGTCGTCGACGACAACCGCGACTCCACCGAGAGCATGCAGATGCTCCTCTCGGCCTGGGGCCACGATGCCCGGAGCGCTCGCGACGGGATCGAGGCGCTGGGCGTGGCCGCCGAGTTTCAGCCGGAGGTCGTTCTCCTGGACATCGGGCTGCCTGGAATGGACGGGTACGAGGTGGCCCGCCGGCTGCACGCATTGCCCGGACTCAGGAACACAGTCCTCATCGCCATGACCGGGTACGGTCAGGAAGAGGATCGGATGCGCTCGCGGGAGGCCGGATTCGCGCGGCATCTCGTGAAGCCGGCTGATCCGGGCTCGCTCCGGGTGTTGTTGGAGGCGCTTCCGGAGTAGTCACCCCGCCGGCCGCACCCTCACCCCGCCAGCCGCTTCGCCAAAGCCCTCCGACTCGCCAGCGTGTTGTCGAACGTGGCGAGCAGCGTGCGCACTTCCGGCCAGTCGTCGGCCACGTGGGGGTTGAGCGACGCGACCGTGACCGTCTCCGGGAAGCGCGTGAGCCAGGCGCGGGCGACGGCCTCCTGCTCCGTAGAGACCAGGGAGCGAGCGGCGACCGTGAGGAGCGCGCTCCCCTCGATGCGCTTGGGCCAGGCCTCGTGGTTGTCCCCGTGCTCCCGGGCGTTCACGCCGTGGGCGCGCAGGAGATCGGCGATCGGCGCGCGGGTCTCGGGCCGGTTCACCTCCAGCACGTCCACGGGCTGCTTGAGCGGAATGCCGCCCGCTCCCTGCCGCAGCACGCGCGCGGCGCCCTGGGCGATCCGCTCCAGCTCCTGCTCCGGGATCAGCTCGCGCGCCTCGCGCTCGAGGGCCGCCGTGAACTCGGGCGGGCGCGCCGCGCTCCCCGCGCGGAGCGCGCGGATGCGCGCGAGCGACGCGGCGACACGCTCGGTGGTGAGGCGGCCGGATCGGAGCGCCGCGCGGAGCGCCGTCAGGGCTTCCCCCGGGCCGGGCTCGAGCTTCGAGTAGAGAAGAAGATCCACGCCCGCCTCGATCGCGCGCACGGCCACCTCGCCATACGAGCCCAGAGCCGCGGCTCCGTGCATCTCGAGGGCATCGGTCACCACGACGCCGGCATACTTGAGCTTCTCGCGCAGGAGCCCGGTCACGACGGCGGGCGACAGCGTGGCCGTATGCGTGGGGTCAGGGTCGATGGCCGGCACGAGCAGGTGCGCCGTCATTACCATCGGGACGCCCGCCTGGATCGCCCCCTCGAAGGGGCGAAGCTCGCGAAGCGCGAGCTGCTCCACGGTCAGATCCAGACGGGGGAGCGCGACGTGGGAATCGAGCGACGTGTCGCCGTGCCCGGGAAAGTGCTTCGCGACGGAGATCATGCCCACCGACTGGAAGCCCTCGATCGCGGCGCGTCCGCACGCGGTCACCTGGGACGGCGCGGAACCGAACGAGCGGACTCCGATCACCGGATTTCGCGGGTTGGTGTCCACGTCGAGCACGGGGGCGAAGTCGAGGTTGATGCCCAGCGCCATGAGTCGCTTTCCCGTGCGCGCCGCCAGGTCCTTCACGAGCGGCGGGCCGCCCGAGGACGCCACGGCGCGAGCCGAGGGAGGGATCTCCCAGAATCGCGCGATCTGGCTCACCAGGCCCCCCTCCTCGTCCGCCGCCACGAGGGCGGGAAGCTCGGGCGTGCCGAGGGCGGCGTGCACGGCGCGCGTGTAGCGCGCGGCTCCCGCCGCGTCGTTGAAGTTGGCCGCAAAGAAGATCACGCCCGAGGGGCCGATCTGACCCAGCTGCTCGGCCACCTCCGGCGTCATCTCGGTGCCGGGGACGCCCACCATGAGAAGCTCGCCGAGATGGCTCGGAATTTCCGCGGGGGAGAGCGTGGGACTCACGGCAGCACGACCTCCTCCAGGAGTTTTCGATAGCGCTGGTAGACCGCGCGCGGGATCGTGCCCCGCGCCACGCCGGCGAGGACGGTGCATCCGGGCTCGGCGCGGTGGGTGCAGGGCTTGAAGCGGCACGGCGGCGAGTCGGCGATCTCGTAGAAGACGCCGGCCACCTCGTCGGCCGTGGTGCGTCCGAGCACGACGCTCCGTACGCCCGGCGTATCGATGAGAATGCCCCCTTCCGGAAGCGGATACACGCGCGAGCTGGTCGTGGTGTGCCGGCCCTTCCGCGTCCGCTCGCTCAGATCTCCCGTGGCCGCGTCCGCGCCGGGGAGAAGCCGCCGGAGCAGCGTGGACTTTCCGACGCCCGAGTGCCCCACGAGGGCGGTGGATCTCCCGGCGAGCGCGGCCCGGAGATCCTCCAGCCCGTAGTCGTTCTCGGCGCTCACGTAGATCGTCTCGAGCGGGACGTTCGCCTCCTGGACCACCTGCCGCGCCTCGTCCGGCGTCCCCAGGTCGACCTTGTTCATGCAGAGGACGGGCTCCATGCCGCCGCGCAGGGCGAGGAGCGTCCAGCGGTCCACGAGGCCGGGACGAAACGGAGGATCGGCGAGCGAGGAGACGATCATGGCGCGGTCGGCGTTCGCGGCAATCACCTGAGTGAGGTCGCGTCCCTGGGATCCGGTGGCGGCGCGCTCGAGCCGCGTGCGCCGGGGTTCCACTGCCACGATCCGCGGCGGGGTCCCGTCCTCCAGGATGACCTGGTCGCCGGCGGCGAGCTGCGTGGAGCGCTCGCGATCGGTATCGGACTTGAGGCGGCCGGCGAGGACCGCCTCTCGCACGACTCCGCCCAGAGCGACGAGCGCTGTGAGCCCGTAGACCTGCATGACAGTCGCGCTGGGGGATCTGGAGTCGTTCGGTACGATGTCCGGAGCATAGCCGCGAGGGGCGAGAAGCGGCAAGCGGGTTTGGTTGCGCGGGGAGCGAGTTGTTCGGACGGTGCCGGAGCGAGTAGACTCCGTGCATGACCACCGCGTCGCGAACGATCAACTGCTCTCGCTGCGGCGAGAGGCTCCCGGAGGGATTCACGC
>JBKJXM010000329.1:0-2783 GCA_046716305.1 Candidatus Eiseniibacteriota bacterium | reverse complement strand
ACAATCGGGCCGGAAGGCTCTACGACGTCGACATCGTGGTGGACGCCAAGGGCGATCAGGCGCAAGTTCGAGAGATCTTTCTCCACAAGATCGGAGGAAAAGACATCACGATGGGGACGAAGGGAGGAAGTGAGACTCGGAGGCCTTGTCCCTCGAAGCCCGATCGAATACCGCTCTTGAGAGCGATCAGACCGTTCGTCGCACTCGCCGTCCTTCAGGCCGGGATCTCCTTGATTCCCCATCTGGCCGCTGCGGGCGCTTGGACACAGCCGCCGGGTCATTTCTACGGTCGGATCACGTTCGCGGGGATCGACTCTCACCATCGTTTCGACGCCTCGGGAGACCGGGTCGGACTCGAAGGTCCGAACATGCCCACCCGCGAAACGGAATACCGCGGCCGCGAGATCCGCACGTACGGCGAATACGGAGTCGTGGAGGGGGTCACCGCTTTCGGATCCTTGGCGTTGAAGCAGGTGCGCCTGGTGGAGCCGCTCGTGATCGAGCGGGGCCGCGTGATCCCCGAGACGACGCACAAGACCATGGGATTCGGAGATCTCTACCTCGGCGGACGTCTTCGGATCCGGGACGGGGGCATGCCCGTCGCCGTTGCCGCGGAAATCAAGATCCCCGCCGGATACTCCACGCAAGACAACCCTTCGCTCGGAAACGGCAAAGTGGACGTGACGCTCCGGGGACTCATCGGGGCGTCGGCCGGCTGGATCTATGCCACCGCCGACGCCGGGTGGACACACCGCGGTGGGGTCTACCAAGATCAGGCTCTCTTCACATTCGAGCTTGGTGGACGCGTCCTGCGCTCCTACATCTGGCGCGGGGTCTTGCGAGGCGTACGATCCCTCGGCGAATCTTCGGTTCCCTCAGACGCTCCCGTCTTCGATCCTGCCCTGGCGAGCCCACGATCGCTCCAGGTAGATGTCGTGGTGGGGCAGGAGGTCCTAACCGGCTTGGATCTCGAGGCGGGGATTTCGCATGTGTTGTCCGGTCGCAATGCGCTGGCCGGAAACACGCTGGAAATAGGATTGGCGTTCCGCTTCGAACGGGGACGGAGTCGGCAAAACGAAGCTCCCTGACGAACACGCAAAGAGACCCACCCGACCGCGCCGCCACCCTCACCTTCCAACTCCCCTCGATGGTTCGGCGGCTTCAGCCCTACGCCAGCCCCTTCCCCAGATAGAGATCGGAGAGAATTCGCACGTAGAGGTAGGCGTAGGCTTCTCCGTCGAGCGCCATGACGAAACCGGAGACGTTGACGAGCCCTCCGACGTCGGCCGGCATGAACTCCCGCCATGATTCCCTATCGCCGCGCACCGAGTGGACCCGGTCGACCCTCATCGGCCGGCGCGATTGGCCCGGCCTGACGTACACCCATTCCCCGCCTGAATCGAAGGCGACGATCGAGTCATCCTTTTTGAACTTGGGCCCCTCTCTGATGGCCGAGCCGTCGAGGGGAACGACGTTGGAGTCCCCGGAATCCGCCCACACGACCAGCGCGACGCGGTCGTCGGGGGAAATCGCCAGAGTCCCCGCGCTCTCCCGACGCTCGAGCCCCAGAGGGACGAGCGATCCATCCTCAACATCGAGCAGAACCAGACGCAAGACACTCGTTTCATCGCGCCCCAGAAAAACGACGTGCCGGTTGTCGGTCATCCAATGAATCCGGCCGGCGATGAGTCCCGGTGTCTTGATGGTCCGTTTCTGCCCGGGTCCCGTCGGCAGGAGCACGAGGGGGGCGTCCGCATGCGGAGTTCGGGCCGCCGCCCACCGTCCGTCGAGCGAGAGCCCGCGCGCGCTCCCCTCCCCCAAGCGGATCACGGGCGATCCGTCCATTCCACGGATGCAAACCGCGTAATCCCTGCCGACGCTCTGATTCTCCTCTTCGAAAAGCAGCGTCTTTCCGTCTGCGGAAATCGCCTGGGGGATCGACCAATCGAGCCATGTCAGATCCCTTTCCTGGGTTTCTCCTGACCCTTTCCCAATGATGCCGCATCGGATGTTGTCGCGAGAGAGGAGCACGTTCCCATCCTTCGCGATGTCGTGGAGAAGGATGCCGCCAGCGAAGGCATAGACCTGGCGCAGTTGTCCCGAAAGACTCACGGCATGGATGCTGGTGCGGGAGACTCCGCGATCGGCAGCTGTGAACCAGATCTCATCTCCGGACGGCGCCCATGTCATCCCTTCCGCCGTGGCCCACTCCTTGGTCAGGATCGTCTTCTTCCCCTGGAGATCCAGGACCGCTATGGAAGAGCGGTCGTCGACCCGCAGCGGATGGTCGAGGAACGCGATCCGGTCCCCGCGCGGGGAGAGGCGGGCATAGCTCACATGGCCCGCCGTCTCGTAGAGGACCGTGCCGAGAGGGTATTCGATGTGCGATTTCCCTCCCACCTCTCGCACCACCAGAAGGCCGTTGCTCGCGGAGTCATAGTCCGCAAACGTTACGTTCTCGGCGATCTGCCGCGGCGCGCCGCCGAAGAGCGGAGCGACCGCAAGCATTCCGCGGGTCACCCCGGCGTGGGCGACTTGAGGGTTCAGCTTGATTGCCATGTCCCCCTTCGAGGAGATCGCCATCACGTCGGCCGATGGGACCGCAATCGGGATCGGGTCGGGTGTCTCGGGACGCTTCATGAAGATGCGGAGCGGCTCTCCTTCCCACGCGGCGGCGTAGACGATCGTTTGGCAATCCGGCGCGAAGCGCCCACTGCAGATCATCCCGCGACAGAAGGTGACAGCCTCGAAAGAAACCTCCACTCGCCGACCGGGACCACCGT
>JBKJXM010000328.1:0-13410 GCA_046716305.1 Candidatus Eiseniibacteriota bacterium | reverse complement strand
CGTCTCGTCGGGGCTGGGATAGCGCCCCGCGCGGACGTCTTCGCCAAAGGAAGCGACCGCGCGCCGGATCGTCTCGCCCACCTCGGCGTAGCGGCGCACGAACTTGGCGGGCCTCCCGAACGAAAGGCCAATCAGGTCGTGCAGCACGAGCACTTGCCCGTCGCAATCCACGCCGGCGCCGATCCCGATCGTCGGGATCGTGAGCGCGCGGGTCACCTCGGCCCCCAGCTCGCGCGGGATCCCCTCGAGCACGATCGCGAAGACGCCGGCGCGCTCGAGAGCCAGGGCGTCTTCGAGAAGCTCCTCGGCCGCGCCTTTCCCACGGCCCTGGACGCGGTAGCCGCCGAAGGCGTGCACCGACTGAGGCGTGAGACCCAGGTGCCCGAGCACCGGGATATCGGCGGAGAGAATCGCTTCCACCTGGGCGAGCACGCGCCGCCCGCCCTCCAGCTTCACGGCTTCGGCCCCGCGCTTCAGGAAGCGCGCGCTGTTCCGAACCGCGTCCTCGGGGCTAGCCTGGAAGGAGGCGAACGGGAGGTCGGCGACCACGAGCGCGCGCGGCTGGGCGCGGACGACCGCGCGCACGTGGTGCATCATCTCGGACATGGTGACCGGGATGGTCGACTCGTAGCCCAGCACCACCATGCCCAGCGAGTCCCCGACCAGAATCAGATCCACGCCCGCCTCGTCGGCGAGACGCGCGGTCGGGTAATCGTAGGCGGTGACGGAGACGACCCGCTCGCCCCGCGCCTTCATCTCGCGGATCGTCCGGGCGGTGATTTTGGGGCGTGGGGGGCGCTCCGGTGGAACGGTTCGCTCCGGGCCGGCGCTCATCGCGCGCCTCCCGCGCTTCCGCTGGGGCTCAGGTAGGCCACACCCTCGCGATGGCTCTCGATCCGCGCGACCAGCTCTTCGAGGTCGGCGCGGCGGTCCGCGAAATTCATCTCGTTCGTGTTGACCACCAGGAGCGGCGCCTCGCGGTAGTGGAAGAAGAAGTAGTTGTACGCCTCGGCGAGCGTCGCCGTGTACTTGGGGTCCATCACGCGCTCGTAATGGCGCCCGCGCTGCTGGATGCGGCTCCAGATGACGTCGGGACTCGCCTGGAGATAGACGACCAGGCTGGGAGCCGGCAGGTCCTGCTCCAGGACCGGCGCGATCTTGTCGTAGAGCATCAGCTCGCGGTCGTTCAGGTTCAGGTTGGCGAAGATCCTGTCCTTTTGGAACATGTAGTCGCTCACCACCGCGTCGTGGAAGAGATCCGGCTGGCGCAATTCCCGAAGCTCCTGGTAGCGGCTCACCAGGAAAAACATCTGCGTGGGAAACGCGTGGCGCCGCGGATCCTTGTAGAAATCCTCGAGGAACGGGTTCGCCTCCGGCTCCTCCAGGAGGAGGCGCGCGTGCAGGCGCTCGGCCAGGAGGCGCGCGAGGCTCGTCTTCCCGACCCCGATGACCCCTTCGATCGCGATGTAGCGCCCGGGAACGGGCTGGCTCTCGCCGGTCAGTACCAGAATCGCCCCAGCTTCCGGACGGGTGGGTTGGGGGGAAGCTTCTGGATCATCCGGCGCACGGTCTCGCCGGTCACCGGGTGGCGGAAGTCCGCGTCCAATTCCTGAAGCGGCAGGAGAACGAAAGCCCGCCGATGCGCTTCGGGGTGCGGCACCACCAGATCGGGCTCGTCGATGATTTGATCGTCGATAAAGACGATGTCCAGGTCGATCGGGCGCGGGCCCCAACGCTTCTTCCGGACGCGGCCCATGCGCTGCTCGATCAGGAGCATCTGCCAGAGGAGCTCCCGGGGCGGAAGCTCGGTCTCCACCCAGGCGACGGCGTTCAGGAACGGCGGCTGCTCGGTCTCCCCCACCGGCTCCGTATCGTAGAGTGACGAGACGCGGATGACGTGGGTGTGCGGCAGGTCGCGCAGGGCCTCGATCGCCTTCCGGATGAGGAACTCGCGGTCCCCCATGTTGGATCCGATGCCGACGTAGACGCGCTGCATCATCGCACCCGCTCCACTTCGACCTCGGGGAGCCCGGAGAAATCGGCCACGGGCACGTGCATCTTCCGGAGACGCACCCGCACCCGGGGCGGATCGAATTCGGCGAGCAGCGCCAGGGCCAGCTCCTCGGCCAGCGTCTCGAGCAGGCGGCACCGCGCCATGGCGATCTGGCCGCGCACCACGCGCGACAGCTCCTCGTAGTCCACGAACGAGTCGATCGTGTCGGGGCGGCGGCGCTTCACCTCGCGCGCGTAGGCGATTTCGACGTCCGCCTCCAGACGCTGGCCCAGCTCGCGCTCCTTCTGGGTCACGCCCAGGTGGCCGTACGCCTGGATGCCATGCAGGCGGAGCCAGTCATAACCGGAGCCGGAGGGCTCGGAGCCCCGGCGCGCTGTGCTAGCGGATCGCGGCCGACGCGGAGACATCGGGCGACCTCCAGGGCGTGAGCCCCTCCAGCTTCTGGAGCGCTCGCCGGATCGATTCCACGGGCGACGTGAGCGACACGCGGAAGAAGCCTTCCCCCGCCTCGCCGAATCCGGTGCCGGGCGTCAGCAGGACGCCGGTCGCCTCGAACACGCGCGAGGCGAAGTCCATCGCGCGCTCCCCCTCGGGGACGCGGCCCCAGACGAAGAACGCCCCGCCGGGGGTCCGGACCGGGCAGCGCAGGCGCCGGAGCCCGTCCAGCGCCGCGTCCCGCCGCTCGCGATACACGCCGCGCAGCGCGGGCCCGTGTGCTGGGAGCCCCGAGAGCGCCCAGGCCGCGGCGATCTGGGTGGCCTGCGGCGCGCCCGAGTCGACGTTCGCCTTGAACCGCACCAGTAGATCCACGAGCGGCGCCGCTCCCACGGCAAAGCCCAGCCGCCATCCCGTCATGTTGAACATCTTGGAGAAGGAGTGGAACTCGATCGCGCGCTCGCGCGCGCCCGGAACTTCGAGCACGCTCGGCGGCGGCTCGTCGTAGTAGAGCTCGCTGTAGGCGGCGTCGCTCGCGACGATCAGGTCCCGCGTCGCCGCCCACGCGATCAGCTCCTTGTAGAAGGAGAGCGGCGCCGTGGCGCCGGTGGGGTTGTTCGGATAGTTCACCCACACCATGCGGGTCTTGGGGGTGACGCGGCGGTCCAGGTCGCGGATCTCAGGGATGAAACCGGCGGTCTCGCGGAGCGGATAGCGCACCGGCGTGGCGCCGGCGAACACGGTGCCGGCGGCGTAGACGGGGTACCCCGGGTCGGGGACCAGCGCCTCGTCTCCCGGGTTCAGAAAGGCGAGCGGAAAGTGCCCGATCCCCTCCTTCGAGCCGATGAGCATCGCCGTCTCGCGCTTCGGGTCCACGGAGACGCCGAAGCGGCTCGAAAACCAGGCGGCCACCTCGGCGCGCGCGGCGGGAAGCCCGGCGCTGCTCGGATACCGGTGGTTGGCCGGGTCCAGGGCGGCGGCGGCCATCCGATCGAGGAGCGGACGCGGCGTGGGCAGATCGGGGTCGCCGATCGACAGGTCAATGACGTCCCGTCCGGCGGCCTCGGCGTCGGCGCGCTTCCGTTCCAGCTCCGCGAAGAGATAGCGAGGCAGCGCGGCGAGCCGCTCGCTCGGTTCCATGTTCGCCATGGGACCTGACGGTATCGGTAACGGGAGGGGGGGTCAATAGCCGCGGGGCGGCTTGCTTCAGACCGCGCCGGGGGCCGGCGGATCGATGACGACCATCACCTCTTCTTCGAGGGCGATGCCGTTGGCCTCTTCCACGCGGCGCTTCATCTCGCGCGCCACGCGGAGCACTTCCTGGGCGGAGGCGCCGCCCTTGTTGACGATGTAATTGGCGTGGTAGGCGTGGACGCCGGCGCCCCCCTCGCGGATCTCCTTGGCGCCCGCGGTTTCAAGAAGCTGCCCCGCGGCGATCTTCGTGCCGTCGGGGAGGACCGGATTCTTGAAAAAGCAGCCCGCGGTGTTGAGGCCCTTCTCCTTCCGCCGGGCGCGCTGTGCCGCGTGCTGCCCCATGACGCGGTCCATCTCGGCCCGGTCGCCCGGGGCGAGCGCGAACTCCGTCTCGACCACGATGTGGGTGTTCTCTTTCAGCCGGCTGTGGCGGTAGGCGAACCCCAGCTCGGAGGGGGCGCGGTCCACCAGCGTCGTGCCCTCCAGCAGCCGGATCCGGGTGACGATCTCGCCGACGTTCCGCCCGAAGGCGCCCGCGTTCCCGCGGATCGCGCCCCCGACGGTGCCGGGGATGTCGATCGCGAACTCGAGCCCCGTGAGCGAGTGCTCGCGGGCCGCCTCGACCACTTCGCCCAGATCGCAGCCCGCGCCGGCCGTGATGCGGTGGCCGTCCACGACCAGGTGCTCGATCCGGTTCACGATCACGAGGCCGCGGAATCCGGTGTCGCCGACCAGGAGATTCGAGCCGCCGCCGATCAGGAGCCAGCGGAGCCCCGAATCCACGGCGCTCCGGACCACCTCCTGAAGCGCGCGCTCGGTGTAAACCTCGGCGAGCACGTCGGCGGGGCCGCCGATTCCGAAGGTGGTGTAGGGCGCGACCGGGGCGCCGTGCTTCACGATGAGCTGTTCCTTGTCGAGTGTCGGCGCGGCAAACGTCACGTCGGCTCTCCCTTGGCGTCGAGGCGGTCCGTTCCGAGAATAGACTCGGGAGATGGCGGGCGCATTGTATGAATTATCGGCCGAAGGCCGCGAATTCTGAACCGCGGACTGCGGCTGGAACCGGTTTTCTAGGTACAAGCAAGCGGCCCCCGGAATATTCCAGGGGCCGCGTAGTTTCGAACGGACGTGACGGCGTTATTCTCCCTGCTGGGATTTTTCCTCTTCGGGGCGGTCGGTTACGATGGCCTCGGTCGTCAGGAGCAACGACGAGATGCTGGCCGCGTGCTGGAGCGCGGAGCGGACCACCTTGGTCGGATCCACGATCCCCGCCTCGAACATGTCGACGAACTCGCCCGTCGCCGCGTTGAAGCCGCGAGACGCCTTCTCCGCCTTGATCTTCTGCACGATGACCATGCCTTCCGAGCCCGCGTTGAACGCGATCTGGCGAGCCGGGGCGTCGAGCGCCTGGACGACGATGTCGATGCCGCTCTTCTCGTCCCCCTTGGCCTCCAGCTTGGCCGCGGCCGCCTGCGCCCGGATGAGCGCGACACCGCCGCCCGGGACGATCCCCTCCTCCACGGCCGACTTCGTGGCCGCGAGGGCGTCCTCGACGCGCGCCTTCTTCTCCTTCAGCTCGATCTCGGTTGCGGCGCCCACGTGCACCACCGCCACGCCGCCCGCCAGCTTGGCCAGGCGCTCCTGGAGCTTCTCCTTGTCGTAGTCGGAGGTCGAGTCCTCGATCTCCTTCCGGATCTGGTCCACGCGAGCCTTGATGTCGGCCTTCTTGCCGCCGCCCTCGATGATCGTCGTGTTGTCCTTGTCGATCACGATCCGCTTGGCGCGTCCCAGGTCGGCCAGGGTTGCGTTCTCCAGCTTGTACCCGGCCTCCTCGGTGATGAGGCGGCCGCCCGTCAGGACGGCAACGTCCTCGAGCATGGCCCGCCGGCGGTCGCCGTACCCCGGCGCCTTGACCGCGGCCACGTTCAGGATCCCGCGCAGCTTGTTCACAACCAGCGTCGCGAGCGCCTCCCCTTCCATGTCCTCGGCGAGGATCACGAGCGGGCGCCCCGTCTGCGCCACCTTCTCGAGGATGGGAAGGATGTCCTTGATCGACGTGATCTTCTTGTCGTGGATCAGGACGTTCGCGTCTTCCAGAATGGCTTCCATCCGCTCCGGATCGGTGACGAAATACGGGGACAGGTAGCCGCGGTCGAACTGGAGTCCTTCGACCACCTCGAGCGAGGTGTCGAGGCTCTTCGCCTCTTCCACGGTGATCACGCCGTCCTTGCCGACCTTGTCCATGGCGTCGGCGATCAGGGCGCCGATCTCGGCGTCGTTGTTGGCCGAGATGGTCGCGACCTGGGCGATCTCGGCCGGCGTCTTGATGGCCTTGGACTGGCGCTTCAGGTCGGCGATGACCGCCTGCACGGCGCGGTCGATGCCGCGCTTCAGGAACATTGGATTGGCCCCGGCCGCGACGTGCCGGATGCCGAACTGAACGATCGCCTGCGTGAGCACGGTAGCCGTGGTGGTGCCGTCGCCCGAGACGTCCTGCGTCTTGGTGGCGACTTCCTTCACCATCTGGGCTCCCATGTTCTCGTAGGGGTTCTCCAGCTCGATTTCCTTCGCGATGGTCACGCCGTCGTTGGTCACGGTGGGCGCGCCGAATTTCTTGTCGAGGACGACGTTTCGTCCCTTGGGACCGAGGGTGACCTTGACGGTGTTCGCGAGCTTGTCCACGCCGCGCTGTAGCGCGTCACGGGCGGCCGCGTCGAATAGAAGCTGCTTTGCCATAGCGGTTTTCGTTCCTCCTTGCGGCGCGCCCCCCATTGGGCTCGCCCTGAAGCTGGCACTGGACTGGTGAGAGTGCTAACCGGGGTGAATGTAGCGGAAGGGGGGGTTGGGGCGCAAGGGGCGCGGGGAGGCGACGGAACTCTTTATCTTGGCGTATTTTAGTGCGACGCTAGGCAACCATGCGAGCCAGATCAGCCCTCCTGCTTGCCCTTCCCCCTGCGACAGCAATCGTCCTCGCGATCACCTGTTTCGGGACGGCGTACATCGGTGACGATTTCGCGTTCGTGGCCCGGGCCCAGCAATTCACCCTCGATCAGCTTCTCCCCGACTCGCGGTCCATCTTCTACCGACCCGTCTCGCGCGAGATCTACTTCGGCTTTCTGGCGGTGATCGGCAAGAACAACCCCTTCTTGGGGCACCTGCTCAATGCCGTATTCGCCGCGCTCTCCGTTCTTCTCGTCACCCTGCTGGCGCGGCGCCTCGCGGGATGGTGGACCGGCCTCCTCGCCGGCCTCCTGTTCGCGGCGCTCGGGGCCCTTCCTCTCTCCATCGACTGGGTGAGCTGCTCGCAGGACATCCTGACCGCGTTCCTGATACTCGCGGCCCTGAATCTCCAATTGCGGGGACGCTGGGTGGCGGCCCTCGCTTGCACGGCGCTGGCGCTCCTGTCCAAGGAGGCTGCACTTTTCTTCCTTCCGTCGTTGATCGGGCTCCGTTGGGTCCTGACGCGGAGCCGTTCGGAGCTCAAGCGCGACGCCATCGCGTACTCGGGGCTCGCGGTGGCCTGGGCGGCGATCCACCCCATCATGCGGTCGCTATTGGAGCGCGGCCTGGCCACCGGATCCGGCGGCTACGTCGGATTCGACAATCACAATGCGTGGCGGAACATGAAGTGCATGCTCACTTCCGTCGTCAACGTGTCTCCCGACGGGCTCAAGACTCCGTGGCCAGAGGAGCTTACGATTCCATTCCTCGTGGCTCTGGGTCTCTTTGGACTCGCGTTCTGGAGCGCGGGTCGCATGCAAATGCCTTCAGCCGCTTCAGGCTATCCGACGCGTCGTATTCTCATAGTCGCTCTCCTGATTCTAATTCCTCCTCTGATTCTCATCCCGCTCACCGCGAAGCACTGGCTTCCCTCCTATGCCATCCTCCCCGGAATCGGAATGAGCATCCTGCTCGCGATCGTCCTGGGCAGGACGAAGAGGACCGTGGCCGTCCTCGCCGCGGTGCTCTTCCTGACGTTGGGAGTCTGGTTTCGGGGCGCCGCGCTCTGGATCGAGACGATGCCGACGGAGCGCAACTTTCGGGTGATCTCCCCGACGCTCGATCGGGTGGAGGGCCAGCTCAAGTCGCTCCATCCGTCGCTGCCGGACAGCTCGCGCTTGTGGGTCACCGTTCAGATGAACGTGGACACGCCGCTCGCCCAGGTGGTGCGGGAGCACCTCATCGATGCCCAGGCCGCCCGCGTCTGGTATTGGAATCCCACGCTAGCGACCTACGATCTTCAAGATTTCCAGCGGCGGCCTGGCCCGAGCTACTTCTTCTGGGTGAACCGGAGCGGCGATCTCTTCGAAATCCAGTACCCCACTCTGAACCCGCGATCCGCGGGCCCGCCTGTGGAGCCCCTTGAACATCAGGTTGCTCTTCGCAACCTTGCCTTTGGCCTCTACGGCGCCGGCGACGTGGACGGCGCTGTTTCGATCCTGCTTCGGCTGCCAGCGACGGAACGCCGGGTCCTGGACTTCGACCGCCGCCTGGCCGCGATGCTGCTCTTCGCGTCGGGAAGGAATGCGGAAGCGGAGCGCCTCCGCAAAGCCACACTGCCGCTGCAGGGGGAAGATGCCGTGGGGGCTTTGGCAGCGGCCTTGGGTCCTACGATTCCCGGCGTCGATCGGGATGCCGCGGGGTTCAGGGCATTCGACGTTCCGTCAGACGACCCGGAGGTCTATCGCGCCCTGATGAACATCTACTCCGACCAGGCGTTGATTCCTCAGACGGAACGGATGGCCCAGCGTCTGTTGGCGCTCAAGCCGGGGGATGAGGAAGCGGAGACGATGATCGAGGCGGTGAACGCCGTCCCGAAGTGGGAATCGGTTCTCGTTCCGGTGGAGGTGGAGAAGCCCTGAGCTGGGTTTTCAGCGCCCCTTGGTACCCCGCCGTTCGTAGATGGTTCGGAGCCCATGCAGCGTCAGGTTCGCGTCCACCTTCTGGATGGTCTTCGAGTGGGACGCGATCGCCTTGGCCAGGCCCCCGGTCGCCACGACCTTCGGTCGCATGCGTGTCTCCGCCGCGATGAGCCGCACGATGGCGTCCACTTGGCCCACGGCCCCGTACAGAAGCCCCGACTGGAGGCTCTCCTCGGTGCTCTTCCCCACCACGCGCGCGGGTGCTTTGATCTCGAAGGCGCCCAAACGCGCGGCGCGGCGGATCAGGTTCTCGGCCCCTGTGAGGACACCGGGCGCGATCACCCCTCCTAGGTAGCGGCCGTCCTTGGAAATCACGTCGAACGTGGTCGCTGTGCCGAAGTCGACGACGATCGCGGGCGTCCCGTGGCGCTCGATCACGGCCACCGCGTTCGCGATCCGATCCGCGCCGACCGCGCCCGGGTCGCGGTAGTCGATGGGGAGCCATGGCGCGCTCGCCGCCGATACCTCGTGCGGGGCCTTCCCGAGGAGCTGCTTGACGGCCTCGGCAAAGATCGCGGTTTGCGGCGGCACGACGGAGGCCATCACGCTCGCGTGCGCCGCCGCCGTCGCGCGGCGAGCGCCTTTCCCCTTCGCCGCGGGCTCCGCGGCGCCATTCATACCGGCCAGCTCGGGCGCGATCTGCCGGAGGAGGAGCGCGGCCTCGTCCGCCGTGCGGCGCGTCTCGCTGCTCACGCGGTAGGAGCGCTTGAGCTTCCCGCCGTCGAACAGACCCAGCGTCACCTCAGTGTTACCGATGTCGATGGCGAGGAGCATTCCCACCTCCCTCAGGCGAACAATCCGCGGTCGCGCGCCGGTCGTCCCTTGGCGCGCCAAAGTCCCCAGGCGACCCCCACGCTGATGAAGTACAGCACGACCAGGGGCACGGTCAGGATGAGCATGGACGGGCCGTCGCCGGGCGTGATCACCGCGGCTCCGAGCGCGATGAAGAACACGGCGTGCCGCCACGCCCGCCAGAGCGCGCGGGGCGAGACGATCCCGAACCAGGCGAGCAGGCAGACCACCAGCGGCATCTGGAAGAGGAGCCCGCACCCCGCGGCCAGCTTGACCGCGAAGCTCAGGAGCGAGCCCACCGACACGCGGGACTCGATCCGCGCCGTCGCGAACGACTGGAGCATCCCGACCATCGCCGGAAGGAGAAGCTCCAGGGCGAACGCGATCCCCGTGTAGAGGAGAATCCCCGAGGCGAGCATCCAGGGCACCGCGAAGCGGCGCTCGTCGCGCTTCAGCCCGGGCGCCACGAACCGCCACGCCTCGAGCAGCAGGTACGGCACCGCGATCAATGCTCCCGTCCAGAGCGCGATCTGCATGCGCGCGGAGAACGCCTCGCCCGGCGTGAGCGCGAGCGCTTTCTGGTCACCGATGAGCCGCACGATCAGCGCGTCGAGGAGCCGGTCCGAGAACGCCCACGCGGCCGCGACGAGAATGGCGGTCACGATCGCCGCCCGGACGAGCGAGCTCCGAAGCTCGTCCAGGTGCTCGAGGAGCGGCATGACCCGCTCGGGCTCCGGCGGCACCCCGGGCGGGCCGGGTGCGCCGCCGAGCGCATCCGGTCGCGGCACCCCGGGGGCCACCCGTGGCTCTTCCGTCACTTGAGGAACGATCGCAGCTCTTCCAGGAACTGGTTCAAGTCCTTGAAGTGCCGGTAGACGGAAGCGAACCGCACGTACGCCACTTCATCCAGCGAGCGGAGCGCCTCCATGACCCGAGCCCCGATCTCGTGCGACGGCACTTCGTCCACGCCCTGGCGGAGGAGGTCGGCCTCCAGCGAGTCGATCAGCTCGTTCAGGCGCTCGGCCGCGATCGGCCTCTTCTCGCAGGCCCGCAACAGTCCGTTCAGGATCTTCTCGCGGGCGAAGGGCTCGCGCCGCCCATCCTTCTTGATGACGAAGAGCGGCGTGGTCTCGATGGTTTCGTAGGTCGTGAAGCGGCGGTGGCATTTGAGGCACTCGCGCCGGCGGCGGATGGCCTGCCCCTCCTTGGAGCCGCGCGAGTCGATGACCTTGTCTTCCTGATGCCCGCACGAGGGACATTTCACGGGGACTCCACGGGGCCGAAGGGGATCTCGCCCGCCACCACGGGGAAACGGCTGCCGCTTTGGTCGCGCACGAGAAGGGCCCCGTTTTCGAGGATCTGCTCGACGATACCCTCGAGGCGACGCTCCGCCGTCTCCACCACGATCGGAGAGCCGGCGGGGGGCAGGTGCGGCAAGAGCGCCAGACGGAGGGCATCGGCTCCGTCCTGCTCGGCGAGGAGCCGGTAGGCGTCGAACCGCGCGAGCACCGCGGCGAGAAGAGCGCGGCGGTCGAGGGCGCGGCCCTGGGCGGCCATCCGAAGGGATGTGGCGCGCCCGCCCAGTTCGGCCGGAAACTCCCCGGCGCGCTGGTTCACGTTGATTCCCGTGCCGATCGCGAGGACGTGAGCCCCCGGCTGCGCCTCAGCCCCGGCATCCGCACTCCGCCCCGGCCGCGCCTCGGCCAGCACGCCGCACAGCTTCCGGCCCTGATGGAGCACGTCGTTGGGCCACTTGACCGCGAGCGGCTCGCCGATGGCCTCGCTCCCCGCGTCCGCGACCGCGCACGCCATCGCGATCCCCAAGAGCGGGTATCGGGCCAGCGGAATCGAAGGGCGGAGCAGCACGGAGAAGAGGAGCGAGGCGCCGGGCGCGTCCCACCAGGTGCGCCCTTGCCGCCCGCGGCCCGCGGTCTGCTCCTCCGTCACGATCACAAGCCGCTCCGGCGCCCCTTCGGACGCGCGGGCCAGGACCTCGTCGTTGGTGGAGCCGACGGAGCGGCGAAAATCAACCGGCACCCCGAGGAAGCCCGCCTGGCTCACGACGGCGCGACCCCCACGATCACAGCGCCTCGTCGATCAAGAGCGACAGATCCAGAGCGGGCGCCGAATGGGTGAGCGCCCCGATCGAAATGTAGGAGACGCCCGGAATCGCGAACTCGCGCACGTTGGCGAGGCGGACCCCGCCGGACACCTCGATCTCCATCGCGCCGCCCGGCGTGCCGCCGGCCGCCTCAGGAGCGCCGCTCTTTCCCTTGGCGCGCGGCGCCTTCCGCGTGAGCCCCAGGCGCTTCACCACATCGGCCACTTTCGCGGGGGTGAAATTGTCGAGAAGGATGCGGTCCACGCCCATCCCGCCCACTTCCAGCGCTTCCTCCAGCGTGCGCACCTCGACCACGACGGCGAGCTTCTTCTCATGGGCGGAGGCTTTCGCGCGCTCGACCGCCTGGCGCAGACCGCCCGCGGCCCGCGCGTGGTTCTCCTTCACGAGCACTCCGTCGAAGAGTCCGAACCGGTGATTCATCGCGCCGCCCGCGAGAACGGCGTACTTTTCCAAGATGCGGAGCCCCGGCGTTGTCTTACGCGTGTCGAGGATGTGGACGCCGGTCCCCTCGACCGCCTTGACAAAGGAGCACGCCAGGGTGGCGATGCCGGACAAATGCTGCAGGAAATTCAGAGCCACGCGCTCGGCGGTCAGGATCGCGCGCGTCGATCCCTCGATCACGGCCACCGGCGCGCCGCGCGGGACCGGGCCGCCGTCGGGCGCACCCCACGTGATCCTTATCGTGGGATCCAGCTCGCGGAACGCCAGCGCCGCGACGGCGCTCCCCGCGAGGATTCCCTCATGCTTCGCTTCGATGTGGGCCCGCGCCCGGGCGGTCGGATCAACGACGGCGTCGGTGGTCGCGTCCCCTCCCCCGACGTCCTCCGTCAGGGCCAGGCGCACCATCGGCAATGCGATCGTTTCGAGCCGCACGCTGAGACTCCTTTCCGGGTGAGAGCTTCAGCTCGTCCAGGCGGTCGCGAAAGACCGCGGCGAGCTCGAATTCCTCTCGGGAGGCCGCTTCCAGCATCTCCTTCTCGAGCACTTCCATGAGCCCTTCGCGATCCAGGTCCAGCGCCCGGGCGGGAAGGAGCTGCTCGACGTTGGGCGCGGCGGCCGCGTCCGCGACGGAGGTGGTCCGCATCACTTCCTCGACCGATTTCACGATCGTGGTCGGCGTGATCCCCTGCTCCTGGTTGTACAGGAGCTGGACGTCGCGCCGGCGGTTCATCTCCTCCATCGCCCGGCGCATGGCGCCGGTCACCTGGTCGGCGTACAACAGCACCTCGCCGCGGATGTGGCGCGCGGCGCGCCCCGCGGTCTGGATCAACGACGTCTCCGATCGGAGGAATCCCTCCTTGTCCGCGTCCAGGATGGCGACCAGCGAAACCTCGGGAAGGTCGAGCCCCTCGCGCAGCAGGTTGATCCCCACCAGCACGTCCACCTTGTGGAGTCGGAGCGCCCGCAGCACTTCCATCCGGCCGATCGTGTCGATGTCGGAATGGATGTAGCGCACGCGCACGCCGGCCTGGAAGAGGTACTCGGTCAGGTCCTCGGCCATGCGCTTGGTCAAGGTGGTGACGAGCACGCGCTCCCCGACCTCGACCCGCTTCTTGATCTCCTCCAGAAGGTCATCGATCTGCCCGCGCGTCGGCCGGACGCTGATCTTCGGGTCCACCAGCCCGGTCGGCCGGATGATCTGCTCCACGATCACGCCGCCCGCCTTCTGGAGCTCGTACGCGCTGGGCGTCGCCGAGACGAAGAGGGTCTGGCCCACCAGGTTCTCGAATTCGTCGTAGCGGAGCGGCCGGTTATCCAGCGCCGACGGAAGCCGGAAGCCGTAGTCCACCAGCGTCTGCTTTCGCGAGCGGTCCCCCTCGTACATGCCGCCGATCTGCGGAACCGTGACGTGCGACTCGTCCACGATCAGGAGGAAGTCGTCGGGAAAGTAGTCGATGAGGCACTGGGGGCGCTCGCCGGGCTTCCGGCCGGAG
>JBKJXM010000327.1:0-5455 GCA_046716305.1 Candidatus Eiseniibacteriota bacterium | reverse complement strand
CACCCGGCCCGGCCGCCGCCGCGCGCGGGCGGCGAAACAGACGGCTATAGTTTGCGCTTAGCCGTTCTTGCCCTTCCACTCCGCGAGCTTCGTTTCGATGGCGCGCGTATCGGGTTTGTCCGGATCTTCCTTCCCGACCTTGAGCGCCCGCTCGGCGGTCGCGATTGCTTCCTTCGACTTTCCCGCCTTCATCTTCATGTCGGCGAGGAGGCTCAGATTGAAGTAGTTCGGCTTCACCGCGACGGCCTGCTCCGCCCACTTCATCGCCTGATCCTGGTCAACGCCGGCAGTGAAAAGGTACTGGGCGGCGCGATACGGAGTCTGCGCGTCGTCGGCCTTAGCCGACGCCATGGCGGCGCGGATGTTGGCCATGGCCTGATCGTGCGTCGCGACCTCGATCGGGATCGCGACTTGGAGCTTCTCCCAGTTCAGGAGGAGATCGCCCGAGGACGACGTGAGATTTGCGAACGAGAAGCGCATCCACTCTTCGTGGGGCGCTGTCGCCGGCTTCACCGTGAAGCGATGCGCATCTTTCTCCTTCGCGTACGTGTACGAACCCCAGGCGCCCTTCTCGTTGCTGATGATCACGGTCCAATCCTTCTCGCCCGGAAGGGTGTAGAGGCTGTACTCCCCGGCCGGGAGCTTCTTGCCGGCGATGGTCGCCTCGCCGGTCGTGACGAAGGTCGTCGCCTCGTTGGCGCCAGTACGCCAGACCTCGCCGTACGGAACCAGCCCGCCCCAGATCTTCCTGTTCTTCACCCCCGGACGGCTATAGGTGACCGTGAAATCGGTGAGGCCGATCGACTGGGTGATGACCGCCTTCGGGCTAGGTCGAGGAAGAATCAGCTCGGCGGTGGCCGGAGGGGCCGCGAGTCCGGACACGGCGACTGCCAGGGCTGCGGCGAGGAGAGGCATACGAACATTCGATCTCATCATGACAGCTCCTATCGGGACAAGGTGGAAGCGGCGCGTGGCGCCGGAGCGGCCGTCGCGGCGACGGCCGCGAAGCGAGACAGGATTGTACCCCATTCTACTCGGGGCGTTCGGGATGCGGTATCTCGAGGATCGCGCTAAAAGCTGCCCCCGATCGTCAGACCCGGCCACACCAGGAACCCGTCCCCACTGCCCTGTTCCGTCGGACGCATGTACGTGAAGAACGGACGTACGAAGAAACCGCCGGACGATTGGTACTGATAGCCGGCCGATACATGGATCAGCCACGTGCTCTCCCAGTCCTGGATATCCCCGCCGCCGGAGAGCATCGTCGTGCCGACCGATAGGTACGGGCTGTGGGTGTTACCCGATACGAAGGATGCGTACACGGGTATGATCGTGACGCCGCCGTCCGACACCTTGATGGCCATGACACCGACGCCAAGCCCGAAATGGTTCGTGATAAAGCGCTCGTAGTTGAGCGTAAAAAGAAGGCCGCGCCCTCCCAGCTCGCCGCCGATCAGATTCGGGCGTTCATCGCGCACGCCAGACGCCGCGACCGACGGAAGAGCAAACAACGAGACTGCCGCAGCTACGAGGATGAACTGTCGGGGTCCCATGACTCCTCCGCGTTGGCCGATCGTCGAGCTTTGATTGGGCGGTGACGATTTCAGGTTACACCACAACTCCAAGGGGCGTGCGCGGCTGCAAGGGTACAGGCAGGGATGGGTGCGGCGACACACCCGTCAAAAAGCCTTTACTGGCGCTTCAAACCTATCAGGAGTACACTATTAGGCTCCCCAAGAGATGACCATACATCACCGGAGTCCCTGCACCGTGCGCTTCTTGCTTCCGATCGGCCTCCTTCTCGTCCTCCCGATGAGTCTCTCCCTGGCTGCGACAATCAATGTTCCGGCGGATCAGTCGACAGTTCGTGCCGCCGTCGATGCTGCGGCTAACGGAGACACCATCCTCATTGCGCCAGGCGTCCACGCCGGGGGTGTGGCCGTGGCGGGCAAGTCCGTCACGCTGGCATCATGGTTCCTCGCGACGGGCGACACGGCGTACATAGCACAAACGGTGATCAACGGAACCATGGGCCAGCCCTGCGAGGGAGACACGATCTGCCCGGGAAGCGCGGTGCTCGATTTCGCATCGGGCACCAGCGGCAGCGTCGTCACGGGTCTGACCATCACGAACGGCGCAGACGGGATCGGCTCACGAGCCATTGTGGATATCTCGTACTGCCGCATCGTCGGTAACGGAGACGGAGTGGACTTCCAGGGCGGCTCGGGCGGCACGTTCCGCAACAGTCTCTTCGCGAACAACACCGATGACGGCATTGACCTGAATGGAAGGATCAACGCGACGATCCTCGACAACGTCATCCGGGACAACCACCAGGACGGCGTCGAGTTTCGCCTCTTCGCGTACAACGGCCCGAGGACGAACATCGAGTTCATCGGGAATCGCATCACCGGCAACGGAAGTGACGGGATCCAGCTCATCGATTATCCCGAGGTGACCGATCGCGTGATCCGGATCGAACGGAACGTCTTCAGCGGCAACGCGGACGCCTCGGTCGGATGCCTCTCGGACGGACGGACCATCGAGGACTTCAGCGGCGCTCCGATCGCCGAGAGAGTGTTCTTGATCCACAACACGTTCGCCGGCGAACGATACGGTCTGGTGGGAGGAGCGAATGTCGTCGCCCTCAACAATATCTTCGTGGGCACGCAGGCGAGCGCGCTGCGGCGGGTCGGCGGGAACTCCATCGCCTCGTACAGTTTGTTCTGGAACAACGGGATCAACCACGAAGACAGCAACATCGATCTGCCGCACACGGTGTACGCCAATCCCTGGCTGGACGCGGGCTATGCCCCAACCGTCGGGAGCCCCGCGGTTGATGCGGGGACGGCGTTCTACCAGTGGCAGGGAGAGACGGTTCTGGACCTGCCGCCCGCGTCCTATGTGGGAAGCGCGCCGGACATGGGGGCCATCGAATTCAGTGGCGGCCCGCCCGCCGAAGAGCCGAACCTCGTGGAGAACCCCTCCTTCGAAGTGAATACAAACGGCTGGATCGGCCTCGCGAGCACCACGCTGACGCGGGTCGCGGGCGGGTGCGACGGTGCCTTCTCCGCGCAGCTCACCGGGACCTCGGCCACGGCGAGCAGCTTCGGCCTCAACGACAGCCCCGACTGGGTGAGGAACGTGACGTCGGTGGGGATCCGGTACCGTTTCACCGCGTGGGTGAGCTCCGCCAGCAGCGGGGGCACGGCCAAGTTCCAGATCAAGGAATATCTAATGTCGAACGGCGCGCTGCAGGGCGAGATCACCTCCACGGGAGTGCAACTGTCGCCCGAGTGGCAGATGCTCACGGTCGATTACATCACGCGGTCGGCCGGCACCACGCTGGACGTTTACATCAAAGACTTTCCTCTGGTGGCCGGGGAGACATTCCTGGTGGACAAAGTTTCCGTCCGCTACGTCGGAACGCTCACAGCGGTGGAGGTGCAGAGTCCACCCCTGGAGCTGTCGAGCGTGAGAAGGGTCTACCCGACACCCACGCGCGACCTGCTGCACGTGGAGGCTCGAGGACCCGTGACCGGCTCCGCGTCGCTACGAATCGTCCAGGCGAATGGCAGAGTTGTTCGGGAGCGCCGTTACTCCGGGCTCGCCCCTGGTCAATACCAGACGCTGACCATGGACACGTCTGGCCTGCCGAGCGGTGTGTACTTTCTCTGGTATGAGGGCTCGAACGAGAGGGCGATGCGGGCCGGAAGAAAGATCATTCTTCTCAGGTAGGGGCAGGCGTAGAGTGATGGGCCGCAGCGTTGGGGAAGGAATGGCGCAACCACATGCAAGGAGGCAGTCGTGAAATCTACTTTGCTGGCCCTGGCTCTCGGTCTTGCTCTGGCGATCCCGACACCGCTGGCAAGCGCATCGCCCTCGACGCACGTCATGATCAATCCCGTGCAGGTCAAGTGGGGCGCCCCGCCGCCGGCCTTTCGAAAGGGAGCCAGGTTCGCCGTCTTGTCCGGAGATCCAGCAGCGGCCGGTCCCTTCACGATTCGGCTCAAGCTCCCGGCCGGCTACAGGATTTCTCCGCACTGGCATCCCACCGACGAGAACGTGACCGTGATTTCAGGAACGTTTTCGCTGGGGATGGGCGAGAAATTCGATCGGGCGTCCACGACAACCCTGACCGCGGGAGGCTACGCTCTTCTGCCTGGGGAGATGCGGCACTTCGCATGGACCAGGGGTGGAGCGACGGTTCAGGTTCACGGCACGGGGCCGTTCGTCCTCAACTATGTGAATGCGGCGGATGATCCGAGGCAAGCGGGCGGCGCGAAGTAGAAATACCTCGCCGGGTCACCCAATCTGCTTCAGCAGGTCCTCGTTGGTCGGCCACTGCTCCAACGCCTTCCGCAGCTCCGTGATGGCCTGCCCGGGCGGCAGCCCCAGCGCGTGCCGGCGGAGTCGATTGATGGCGTCGAGCTCGTCCTTGGAATAGAGAAGCTCGTCGCGCCGGGTTCCGCTCTTCCCGATGTTGATGGCGGGGAAGATTCGCTGCTCGGCCAGGGCGCGGTCGAGCACGACCTCGCTGTTTCCGGTTCCCTTGAACTCCTCGAAAATCATGTCGTCCATGCGCGAGCCGGTCTCGATCAAGGCCGTCGCGAGCACGGTGATCGACCCGCCGTTCTCCACGTTGCGCGCCATCCCGAAGAACTTGCGCGGGATCTCGAGCGCCCGGGAGTCCAATCCGCCGCTCATGGTGCGGCCCGAGTCGGAGCCGTAGGAATTGAAGGCGCGGCCCATGCGTGTGAGGCTGTCCACGAGCACGACCACGTGGCGCCCGCACGTCAGCTCGCAGCGCACCCGGTCCATGCACATGGTCGCGAGCTGGACGTGGTCGTCCAACGATTGATCGCTGCTGCTCGCGAGCACCTCGGCCGAAACCTTGCGCTGGAAGTGGGTCACTTCCTCGGGACGCTCGTCGACCAAGAGGACGATCACGCGCGTGTCCGGCGCGTCGGCCAGGATCGCGGTGGCGAGCTCTTCCAAGAGCTGCGTCTTGCCGGCTTTGGGGGGTGAGACGATCAGCCCACGCGTGCCGCGCCCCACCGGCGCGAAGAGATCGATGATGCGCATGGACACGTTCCCGCCGGCGCCCAGGCGGAAGCGCTTGTCCGGATTTGTGGCTGTCAGCTTGGTGAACGGGGTGCACGCGCGAAATGCTTCCGGCGCGAGGCCGCATACCGATTCGACGTTGTCGAGCCGGAGACCCTGTCTCTCGGGTTGTGCGGAGCCGGAGACCAAGGCGCCGGACACCAAGCCGAAGCGGTTGATGACCGCGGTGGGAACGAAGACGTCCTGCCGGCTGGGCGCGAAGGATCGGGCGGGGTCGCGGAGAAAACCACCACCGCGGTCGAGGATTTCGAGCACTCCTGAGACGGCCGTCGGGGACATGAAGGAGTGAGTCTAGTCGCTCGGGGGCCCTCCCGCCAGAGGCACCATTACA
>JBKJXM010000326.1:0-11858 GCA_046716305.1 Candidatus Eiseniibacteriota bacterium | reverse complement strand
AATCACCTTGCCTGACCCGAGCTTTTGGGCGCGGTATTACGATCCAGGTGACCCACCTGGTTGGGTGACCCTTGTCCTATCCGATGTGAGCCTCCTGGTTACTCGGACTGACGCGATGGACTACGCGACCCACACCCACGTGGAGTTCAAGGTGAAGCCCATCGCGTCAGCGTCGGACACAACCTGGAAGATCATCCGCTGGTCCGAGGTCCACAACTAGCTGTAAGCCCCACGTCACACACGCCCCGCCGCGCGAGTATAGTTCCCAGGATGCCCAACCTACTTTTCCGGTACGCCCGCTGGCTGCACACGCGGTGGCCGGCGGGGACTGTCGAAAGGCTCCCCGAGATCCGATCGGACGGAAGCACCAACGTGCCGGGGGTCTTCGTGGCCGGCGACCTGACTGGCGTGCCCCTCTTGAAGACGGCCCTCGACACGGGCGCCAAGGCAATCCAACGGATCGCCGCCGACCTCCCGAGCCGCTCTACCCAGACGCCGCGCGACGACGGCGATCCCGTGGACGTCGCGATCGTTGGCGCCGGGGTATCGGGCATGGCTGCCGCCGTGGAGGCGAAGCGGCTAGGTCTCTCCTTCGTCGTCCTCGAAGCCGAGGCGCCCTTCGCGACAATCCACAACTTCCCGAAGCGGAAGCCGATCTTCACCTACCCGAAGAGTGTTCGTCCCGCGGGAACGCTTCAGATTCGCGCGGATATCAAGGAAGCGCTCGAGGAGGAGTTGAAACGCCAGACGGAAGCGGCGGGCATCCCGGTCGCCGCGGCGCGCGCGGAGCGGGTCGAGCGCGCAGGGGGAACCCTCCGGGTCCACGTGACCGAGGGGAGCCCGGTCCGCGCGCAGCGTGTGCTCGTCGCGATTGGACGAAGCGGCGACTACCGCACGCTTGACGTGCCCGGGGAAGGACTCGACAAGGTTACGAACCGGCTCCACGACCCCAAGGACTTTGCCGGGCAGAACGTGCTGGTCGCGGGTGGCGGGGACTCGGCGGCGGAGGCTGCCGTCGCGCTCGCCGGCGCCGGCGCGCGGGTCACGCTCTCGTATCGCGGCGCCGAGCTGTCTCGCCCGAAGCCCGAGAACGTAGCCGCGCTCCATGCCGCGGGCGTATCGCTCCTCTTCCGCACCCGCGTGCAGGAGATCCGCCCCGACCACGTCGTCCTGGTCCACGCCGACGGCCGTGAGGAGCGCCTTCCCAACGACACGGTCTTCACGATGATCGGCCGCGAAGCTCCTCTCGGCTTCTTCCGGCGTTCCGGGATGCGGATCGCCGGGGAGGGCCGGCCGCTCTCGTGGATCGTGATGGGCCTCTTCCTACTCTTCTGCGGGTGGCTCTACAACTGGAAATCGGGCGGACGCTTCTCCGCCCTCTTCGCGGAGCGCCACTGGTTCCCGTTCAGCCTGCCGGATCTGCTCGCCGACACGGGCGGAGGCATCGCCGCCGCCGCGGCGGATCCGCGCACCCTGCTCGGGACGCTCGCGATCAGCGCATCCGGTCCGGCGTTCTGGTACACGGTCGTCTACTCCGCGATCATCGTGATCTTCGCGGCCAAGCGAATCCGCCGCCGGAAGACGCCGTACGTGACCGCGCAGACGGTGACCTTGGCGGCGATCCAGGTGGTGCCGCTCTTCCTCCTGCCCGAGATCATCCTTCCTTACCTGGGACACAACGGACTCCTCCCGCGCGGGCTGGCCGACGCGCTCTTTCCGGCGGCGAGCTACGGCCACGGCCGGGAGTACTGGCGCGCGTACGGGCTGGTCCTCGCGTGGCCGCTCAACGTCTACAACGTGTTCACGCACGAACCGCTCTGGTGGTGGATCGGCATCAGCGTGGCGCAGACGTTCGTGCTGATCCCGCTGGGCATCTACTTTTTCGGGAAAGGAGTCTACTGCGGCTGGATCTGCTCCTGCGGCGCGATGGCCGAGACGCTCGGCGACACGCAGCGCCACAAAATGCCGCACGGCCCGGGGTGGAACCGGCTCAACATGGCCGGGCAGGTCATCCTCGCCATCGCGGTCCTGCTTCTCTTCGTCCGGGTCGCGGGCTGGTTCCTGCCGGATGGGAATTGGGCCGAGCGGGTCTTCGATCCGTTCCTGAAAGAGCCGTACAAGTGGACGATCGACGTGTTCCTGGCGGGCGTGATCGGGTACGGGCTCTACTTCTGGTTCTCCGGCCGGGTCTGGTGCCGGTTCTTCTGTCCGCTCGCGGCGCTGATGCACATCTACGCCCGGTTCAGCCGCTTCGCGATCGTTCCCGACAAGAAGAAATGCATCTCGTGCAACGTATGCACGTCCGTCTGCCACCAGGGGATCGACGTCATGAATTTCGCGAACAAGGGGGAGCCGATGCGCGACCCCCAGTGCGTTCGCTGCTCGGCGTGCGTCCACTCCTGCCCCACCGGCGTGCTCACCTTTGGACAGGTCGGCCGCGACGGACGGGTGATCTCGCTGGACCTCTTGCCCGCTTCGCCGGTCCAGATGCGGGAGGGAAGGTGACGACCGGGAAGAGCCTCCCCGCCGCCTCGGCGACCGCCCCGCTTCCCGAGCGGGAGACGCTGCGCTTCCTCGAGCGTTTCCTTCCGGCCGCGCCCGCGCGCGTCTTAGAGGTGGGAGCCGGCGGGGGCGCCATCTCCCGCGCCCTCGCGCGACGCGGCTACGAGGTCACGGCCCTCGACGAGGCGCCCGACGCCTCGGCGCAGGCCGACGGCTCCCCGGTGGCGTGGGTCTCGGCGGATTTCCACCACTACGAGCCCGACCGCCCCTTCGATGCCGTCCTCTTCACGCGCTCGCTCCACCATATGCCGCCCCTGGATCGCGCGCTCGATCGCGCGCGCGGAGCGCTCGCGCCCGGGGGCGTGCTCATTGCCGAGGAGTTTGCGTTCGACCGCGTGAACGTGCACACCGCGCGGTGGCTCTACGATCTGGAGTCGGTGCTCGTGGCCGCTGAGTTGGTCACACCGCCGGCGCCCGAGCACGCCGCCGAGCGGCGGCCGCTCGCCCGGTGGCGCCAGGAGCACACGACCGACCCGCCGCTCGCATCCGGGCACGACATGCTCGCCGCGGCCCGCGAGCGATTCGAGTTGGGCACGGTGGAGGAGGCACCCTACCTCTACCGCTATCTCGCCGAGAGGATGAGCGCGGGCGAGCCCGCGGGGCGCGTGCTTCATGCGGTGTTCGAGCTGGAATGCCGGCTGATGCGCGAGCGGGACATCGCCGCGGCGGGGCTTCGATTCGTGGGTAAGCCGCCAGGCTGACGGCTCGCGGGGGCGCGGGCGGCCCCGCCGCGCCCTACACCTCGCGATAGAGCCAGGCCCCGATGAAGATCGAAACGACGAGGCCAACCAGCTCTCCCATCACCCACGTGGCCACGAGGCCGGTCGGATAGAGGTCGAACGCGACCGTCACCATCGCCGGCAGGAACGTGACGCCGACCCACGTGACTACCGCGGCCAGAAGCGCGGTCCTCGGCCCCGCGCCAAACCGCGGGCGGATGGCGGCGTACAGCCAGACGCCGAAGAGGCAGGCGAGAAACGCCCAGAGGAGCAGGAGCGGCATCGACGTCGCCTGAGACGCCACGATCTGCTCCTCAGTCTTCCCCAGGGCGAGCATGGCCGAGCGCCAAGCCTTGCCCAGCATCCTGCCGTGCAGCAGGAACTCGAAGGCGTTCAAGAGAACTCCCGCGACGATCCCGCCGAAAATCACACGGCCCCACGCGATCCGTCCCATCGGTCCCTCCTCGTCGGTCAGGGGTACTGCCATCCGGCTGGACTCGCGCGGCGGCCGCCCCGAACGTCGCGCAGAATACCACCGGCGGGGCTTCGGGTTATAATCGCCCGCTTACGGGAACGGTCGCAAAAAGGAGGAGCCGGCGGAACTCTCGGCGGTGCAGGTCGCGGCGCTGTGCGGGGCCGCGCTCTTCGCGGGCACGATGGACGCGGTCGGAGGAGGCGGGGGGCTGGTGACGGTGCCCGCGCTCCTCGCGGCGGGGCTGCCTCCGCATGTCGCCCTGGGAACGAACAAGGGGCAGTCGGTTTTCGGCTCGTTCGCGGCCTTGCTGCGCTATTCACACGCGGGCCTGGTGGACCGGCGGGCGGCCCGGTTCGCCTTCCCGCTCGCGCTCGCCGGCTCGGCGGCGGGAGTCGCGCTCGCGCTCGCGCTCCGGCCCGAGGTGCTGCGGCCCCTGGTGCTGGTGCTCCTGATCGCCGCCGCGGTCGTGGTGCTGGCGGCGCGCCCGCCACAGGAGCCCGGGGCCATCGTCCCGGCGCGTCGGGCGCGGGCGGTCTGGGCGCTCGCGGCGCTTCTGATCGGCGCCTACGACGGATTCTTCGGCCCCGGGACGGGGACGTTCCTGATCATGGTTTCGGTGGCGCTCTTGCACCAGCCCCTCTCGCGGGCGACCGCCGACGCGAAGGTGGTGAACTTCGGATCGAACCTGGCGGCCGTTGCGATCTTCGCGAGTCGCGGAGCGGTGCTCTGGAGCGTCGCGCTTCCGATGGCGGGGGCGCAGCTGTTGGGCGGCTTTCTCGGCGCGCATCTCGCGGTCCGCCGAGGCGACCGTTTTATCCGGGCTGTCGTGGTGGCGATCGTGCTCGCGCTTGTCATCAAGATCGCGCGCGACATCTACGTGCAGGGAGTACGTTCCTGATGGAAAGGAGAGATCGAAGCATGAGCCTGCGATTCCAAGCGGCCGTTCTCGCCGCCGTCGCCCTCGCGGCGGCATCCTGCTCCAGGTCCGACACCACCACCGAGACCACCGACACCGCCGACTCGACGTCGGCGAGAGCCGCCGCGATGACACCGATCCAGCGCGGGCAGTATCTCGCGATCATCAGCGGCTGCCACGACTGTCATACTCCGGGCACGCTGTACGGCGCGCCCGACATGAGCCGCGCCTTGTCCGGAAGCGAGCTCGGCTGGAAGGGCCCGTGGGGCGTTTCGTACGCCCCCAATCTCACCCCTGATCCGACGACCGGGCTCGGGAGCTGGACCGACGAGCAGATCCTCCGCGCTCTCCAGACCGGGGTCGACAAGGAGGGGGCCCCCATCGCCCCGCCGATGCCGTGGGCCAGCTACGCCCACCTCACGCGCCAGGACGCGACGGCGATCGTGGCGTACCTCAGGAGCATCCCGGCCGTGATTCATCGCTCGCCGGAACGGGTGCCGCCGAACGGGGCGCCGCTGACGCCTGTCCTCGAATTCCCGCCGCCCCCGGCGTGGGACGTTCCCGCGAAACCGTCATCCTGATCGGAGGCATAAATGCAGACAATTGTCCGTTCCCAGATCGTTCCTCTTCCGGGGTTTCGCTCCCGCGAGGCGGGCTCCTTCCTGGCGCAGCTCGACGACCAGCTCCGGTTGCTCCGCGAAAAGACGCGCGGGCTCACTCCTGAAGATCTGATGTGGCAGCCCGCGCCCGGCATGAACACGATCGGGATGCTCCTCACTCATCTCGCGATCGTCGAGGTCTACTGGACCAAGGTTGTCATCGAGAACGACCAGAAGGGGGAGCTCCAGGGAGTGCTCGGGATCGGCGAGGACGACGACGGGATGCCCATCGCCGAGGGTGCGCCCGCCTTTCCGCTCCTCAACGGGAAGGACCTCGCGTTCTACGACGATCTCCTCGAGCGCGCTCGGAACTACTTCAAGCAGGCCACCAAGGACCTTCCCGACGAGGACATGGAGCGCGAGATCTCACGCGAACGTCCCGACGGCTCGCAGCGCGTGATGAACGTGCGCTGGTACTACTACCACGTGCTCGAGCACTTCTCGGGGCACTTCGGCCAGATCCTGCTTCTGATGCACATGCGCCGCGCGGGCGTCGGTGAGCGGGCTCCGCGATAAGCTGACACAGCAGGTCGAGGGGGCCGTCCGCGACGCCGGCGAAGTGCCGGACGAGCTGACGACCAACTTCGGCCATCTGTTTCGCTCGACCCCGCGGCTTCTGGTCGAGCCGCGGGCCGCCTCCGACGTGGCGGCCGCGATCCGCTTCGCGCGGGAGGAAGGGCTGACCGTCGCGACCCGCGGGGCCGGCCACAGCCAGAGCCACCTCGGGCTCTCCGACGGCGGCATTCTGCTCGCGATGGGCTCGCTGGACCGGATTCACTCGGTGGACGAGGGGCGGCTCACGGTTGACGTGGATGCGGGCGTTCTGTGGGGGAGTCTCCTCGAACGGCTGAAGCCTCTTGGCCTCGCCCCTCCGGTTCTCACCAACAACCTGAACGTGACGGTCGGCGGCACGCTGTCGATCGCCGGAATCGGCGTCGCGTCGTTCCGCCATGGCACCCAGGGCGACCAGGTCGAAGAGCTGGACGTGGTCACCGGCGCGGGGGATTCCGTCACGTGCGGCCCGGGTAAGAGCCAGGAGCTGTTCGATTCGGTGATCGCGGGCCTGGGGCAGACCGGCGTGATCACGCGGGCGCGGCTCAAGCTTCGCCGCGTCAAGCCGATGACGCGGACTTACTACCTCCTGTACGACGACGCGCGTCGCTTCCTGGAAGACGCGCGAGGCGCCATGGACTCCGGTCGGTGGGACCACTTGGAGTCGTGGGCGTCCCCGTCGCCGCAGGGGACCAAGCCGGTCGCCGGGAAGCGGCAGATCTTCGCGCGCTGGTTCTATCCCTTTCACGCGACCGTCGAATTCGACGAAGGCGCGCCCCCGGACGACGCGGCCTTACTTGAGAACTTCCGTCCCTACGAGACGCTCTACGTGGATGACCTTCCCACCTACGACTTCTTCGCGCGGCTCGAGCCGGTGTTCGACCTGTGGAAGCGGGGTGGCACCTGGGAGCACGTCCACGCCTGGATGGAGTGCGTCATGCCGTGGGAGACCGCGCCCGATCTTCTCGAAGCGATCCTTCCCGACCTCCCGCCTTCGATTTTGGTCGGAGGTCATGTCCTGCTCTGGCCGGCCAAGGGATCCACGTCCCGGTCGCGCCTCTTCATCCGCCCGCCTGGCGAGAACGTGATCGGGTTCGGCATCCTTCCGGCCATTCCTCCCAAGTACTGGGAGGACGCGAAGCCGATGCTCGATACCGCGAGCCGCCTGGCGATCGCGATGGGCGGAAAGCGCTATCTCTCGGGCTACGTCGATTTCACGCCCGAGGAATGGCGCGAGCATTTCGGCGCGATGTGGGAGCCGCTCGTCCAGGCCAAGCGGCGCTACGACCCCGACGCGGTGTTGAACCCCGGGTTCTTGCCGATGGACGAGCGGCGGCCCGCGGCGCTGCCGTCCCGGTGACGGCTCGGTGAGCGCGCCCCTTCCGTTCGGCACGCCGGAGTGGGCGGCCGCGCTGAAGGAGGAGCTGAACCGCTCCTCCGAATACCGGAACGCCGCGGCGAAGTGGGGGACCGACCGGAACGGGAACCTCCTCTTCGCTTTCGGGGCCGACTCCGCGCTGGCTTCGCCCCGCTACCTCTTCCTCGCGCTCGCGCGGGGCCGTTGCGAGCGAGCGGAGTTCGTGCCGGGCCCGACGCACCCGGAAGCCGGGTTCACGCTGCGGGCGCCCTTCTCCCTGTGGCGGGAGATTCTCGAGCGGCGCACGATGGCCGCGGCCGCGATCCTGACCGGAAAGATGCGGGTGGAAGGGGACAAGATGGCGCTGCTCAAGCACGCCGGCGCGAGCCGCGCGCTCATCCACTGCACCGCGAGCGTGCCGACGATTTTTCCGTGACGCCGGTCCGAATCCGCGCCGCGACCACGCCGGCGGATTTCGCGCTCGCGCGGACCCTCTTCCTCGAATATGCAGCTTCGCTGGGATTCGACCTGGGCTTCCAGGATTTCACCAGCGAAGTGGATTCTCTCCCGGGAGCGTACGCGGCGCCGGGAGGGTGCATTCTCATCGCGGAGGATGATGGCGGCGCCGCCGGTTGCATCGCCGTGCGGCCGCTAGCCGCGGACGTTTGCGAGATGAAGCGTCTCTACGTGCGTCCCGCCTGGCGGGGCCGGGGCGCGGGCCGCGATCTCGCCGGCGCGGCGCTGCGCGAAGCGCGCGCGTGCGGCTACCGCCGCATGCGGCTCGACACCGTGCCGGGCATGGAGGCGGCGATCGCGCTCTACCGCGCGCTCGGGTTCCGCGCGATCCCTCCCTACCGCCCCAATCCGATTCCCGGCGCCCTCTTCTTCGAGATCGACCTCGAGGCAGCTACCGGCTGAGTGCGAGCGACGCGATCACCGGGTAGGCCGCGTCCACGCGGGCGTTCAGCTGCTCGGGATCGATCATGTCGTGAGGGACGCGCAGGGTATCCGCGAACTCGTGCTCGATCACGACCGCGCCCCTCGCGCGCCAACGCCGCGCCAGCTCGGCGATCGTGCCGTTGTTCACCGCCCGGTCCGCCGCCGTGGTGACTACGGCGATCGAGCGCGCGGCCGGCCGCTCCCTCCCGGCCTCGATCAGGACCTGCGAGCCCAGCCGGTAGATCTCCCCCAACGCGCGCGTCGGAAAGCGCGGATAGGCCTGCGCGGGACCCGGGAGCGACTCCTTGGCGTCCGAATCCCACCACACGAAGAGATTCGGTGCGTGGATCAGGAGCGTGGCCACCCGCCGCGCGAGCGGCGCCGAGACTCTCTGGGGCGCCAGCGCCGGCGCGAGGATCACGGCACGGTCGATATCCGAGCGCGTCTGCGCGAGCGCCGCCGCCGCGATGGCGGTCGAGGAGAGCCCGACCACGACCACCGTGTCCCCCAGGCCGCGGGCGATATCCACCGCCTCCCCGGCGGCGTCGAGCAGATCGCGCCCGGTGAGCCCCGCCAGGTCGCGGGTCATCCGGTCGCCCAGCCCGTGGCGCGCGACACGTGGAATTAGCACGTTCGCCCCCGCGTCGTGCAGGAGGAGGCCGAGCCGCTCGAACTGCTTCGGACAGTTCGTGAATCCGTGGAGAAGGACCACCACCCGTCCGGCGCGGCTGCCCCGCGTGAAAAGCCGCGACCGGCATGCGGCATTCGTCTCTTGGCCGTCGCGGCCGGCGAGTGCCTGGAATCGAGCGAGCGCTTCGGCGTAGTTGGCGGCGGGACGGGAACGCGTCGCGGGAAGGCGAGAGGGGCCGGCGAGCGCCGCCCAGAGCGCCGCGAGGAGCAGCGCCACGCCGAGGACGACCCGCCACGCGCGCCGCGTCATGTGTGCGGGAAGCGCGAATCGAGCCACGTCTTCAACCCGGTGGCGCCCAGGATCAACAGACCTCCCGCGGTCGACCACGGCCCCGGATGCTCGCCGTGGATGAGCCATGCCCAGAGGGGATTCAACGCCGGCTCGAGCAGGAGAAGCACCGACGCGTCGAGCGCTGGCACGTAGCGCAGCGCGCGCGTCAGGAACAGGTAGGCGACGCCGATCTGCACGACGCCGAGTCCGGAGACGATCGCCCAATCCAGAGGCCGCGCGGCCTCGACGGGAAGCGCGAATGGAAGCCCAATCAGAAAGGCCAGGAGGTTTCCGGCGACGACCACGCCCGCCGCGGACCCGGTCGTCTCGCCGGCGCGCCCGATCCACCGTAGCCCCATCACCGTGAGCGCCCAGGTGACGCCCGCTATGGCCGCGAGGATATTTCCGGCGACCGGGTTCGGCGCGGTGCGATGGGGCGGCTCGGCCCCGACGAAGAAAAACGAAAGCCCGAGCGCGATGAGTCCGATCACGAGGAGGTCGAGGGCGCGGCTCTTTTCGCGGAGAAGCCGCGGCGCGAGGAGCAGGATGTAGAGCGGCGCGGTGGACTGGAGGAAGATGGTGTAGAACTAGGTGGTCACCCTATAATAAAAAAAAAAAAGAAGCACCGTGGCCGCGTAAGAGAGCGAGACCAGCCACACGCGCCGCGTCCATCCGCGGCGCGCCTCGGGCATCATGAGCCAGACGGCGATCGCCGCGATCCCAGACCGGAAGCTCGCGACCTGCCACCCCGTCAAGGCGGATGCCTTGATTCCGGCGCCCCCGATGGAGAAGAGGAGAGCTGCCGCCAATACTTGTAAACGCGCCTGCGTCAAACGGTTCACGGGTAGGCTCTCTATAGCAGACGACCTCGCTCCGAGCTAGCGAAGAAGGTTTTCTTTGACGGGTCCGGGAAGCGGGACTACCGTCCATACGAGTCGCGCGGCTGGCGGCCGGAAGCCGCGCGGAGGAAGGTGGGCGAAATGCGTGCTCTCGCGCTCGTGCCCCTGGGTCTCCTCGTACTTCTGCAGCCAATCCCCGCCGGATCGCAGTACCTATTCCTCGATACAAACGGAGACGGAGTCCACGACTCGAGCGACCAGCTCGCCGCGTCGGGACCGACCAGCGTCGACATCTGGATCGTCACGGATCGGAATCGGGACGGACTGCCGGTCGTTTGTAACGACGCGGCCGACGTCGCGGCCGGAATGACGATCAACTCGTACACGATCGTCCTCCACAGCGCGGGCGGCGACGTGAAGTGGGGGCCCATGGAGAACCGGCTCCCCTTCACCGGGCGCCCCGCCTGCTTCGCCAGCTACGAGGACACGACCGAGTCCACTTACTATCACAATGGTTGGGGCTATCGGGACCTCTTCCCGCCGGGCAAGTATCGCGTCGCGACGCTCACGGTCGAAGTCATGTCGGGCACTCCCTCTCTCTTCATCGAGCCGTACATGCCGCGGCGACCCGTGCTCCTCACGCAGTTCGGCACCATGTGCATGGCGAAGGACGGCGACAACACCTACAAGCTGGGCTACGACTGGTTCGACGCCGACGGAATCGGCCGGATGCGGGCCGAGGCGGGGGGGCCCTACTACGTGCAGGTGGGCCGGCCGCTCCGAGTCTACGCGGGGAATTCACGGAACCCGAACGGCCAGATCATCACCTATCGCTGGGACTTCGGGACGGCGCGACCGGAGCGACAGCTAATGCTGAGCATGTATACGCCCAGCCGGGCGACTACACCGTGATCCTGTCCGCGGAAAGCGCTTCCGAGACTGACGCCGACACGACCACCGTCCACGTCGTGCCGGCTCGGGCGCCCATTGCCTCCTTCTTCGCGTCGCCGACGGCTGGGTACATAGGGATCCAGATCTACTTCAACGGCACCACCTCCTACGACCCGGACGGTGATGCGCTCACCTACTCGTGGAACCTCGGTGACGGGTACGGCGCCACGGGTGTGACCAGCATCGCGCATGCATATTCCCGCGCGGGAGATTACACGGTGCAACTGACCGTGAGCGACGGCTCGGCCTCCGACACGACCACGCGGCGCGTGACGGTGGCGGCCGAGGCCCATCCGCCCGTCGCGGTGCCCGGGGGACCGTATGCGGGGATCGTGGGACGAACCATCTACTTCGACGGCACCGGCTCCTCCGACCCGGACGGCGATCGTCTGGAGTACTCCTGGATGTTCGGGGACCAGGGGTCTGGCTCCGGAGCGGTCGCGGGGCATGCCTACTCGCTGGCCGGGATCTACACCGTGAGGCTGACGGTCAAGGACGGCGGACTCACCCACTCCGCGCTGACCAGCGCCTCCATCACCGACGCATTGCCGGCGAGGGCGTTCGCGAATACGCCCGTCGTGATCGGCGGCGGCGCACCGTGGACCTTGCACATCGAGGCGACCGGCGCATCGTTCCGCATCGAGGACGTGGACCCGTTGCTGATCACTCTGAGCGCCCAAGGGGCAGGAACGGCCGAGCAGATCGGGTCGGAGGTCGCCACGATCACCGAGGACTCCGACGGCAACCAGGTTCGCGAGCTCACCATGACGTTCAGCGCCGAGGAGCTCGCGCTCTTGCTCGGCGGAGCCGAGCGCCCCGCGCCGGTCGCCGTCACGGTGCGCGGCCGGTTTTTAGGCGGGGGCGTCGTGACACCTTCGATGCAGGTGGGAGTTCAGTGACCCGAAAGCGGCTTTATCCCGCTTCGCAT
>JBKJXM010000325.1:0-5468 GCA_046716305.1 Candidatus Eiseniibacteriota bacterium | reverse complement strand
GAGGGATAGGGCGGCCAGGAGGGCGACCGCGAGCGTCGAACGTAACGTCTTGGTCGCTCCGAAAGCGGGGAAAGCGGGGGGATCGGCATCGTCAGAAGTCTATCGTATCCTGATGCGGACGTGAGCCCGCTCAATCCGATCATCCAGTTCCTGCTCTTCCTGCTCCTGATGCTCGCGCCGGTCTGGCTGCTCGGCTGCTGAGCGTAGACGCGCTGTGGAGAGTGCATAGCGGCCGAGCGCTACGCGAAAGGCGGGAGCGCACGACATCCCCCATCCACCCTCGGTTGGTTGGAGTCATCCGCCTCAGCTCACGCTTCTACTGTGGTCCAGGTTCCTGTCTGATCGCTGAGACGCGCCGCGTCCAACGTTTTCTGAATATCTACCCCCTCCGCGAACGTCGGGCTGATCGGCGCCCCCTCTAGAATCGCGTCGCGCAGCCGCGCGAGCATCGCGCGGAACGGCGCGAGCAACGGCATCTCGGGGGTCTCGGGAAGGTCCACGTCCGCGGGGATCGAGATCTCCTCGAACGCTCCCTCCCCCGACCGGCGGCCGATCTTCCGCGCTCCCTCGATCGCCACCGCGTCGTCGGAGCCGAACGCCTCGATGCTCTCCCGCCTCGCGCGGCTCCCGCCGAACATATCGACGACCGCGGTAGCGCCCGCCTCCATCTCGAGGAACAGCGTGAAGCAGTCGTCCGCGGTGATCGCCTGGTGCGCGGGGCTCACGCCCGGCGCGGTGGCGGCGAGGGTGCGCAGGCGGCAGAAGACGCGGCGCACCGGCCCGCCCCAGTGCATCAGGGCGTCCAGGTGGTGCGAGCCGAGCGCGCCGAGGAACCCGCCGCCGCGCTGGCGGTCGGCGAGCCAGGTGATCCGACGCGCCGGATCGCGCGCCCAACCGGGGAGGCGGTCCTGGATGGCGAAGTGCTCCAGGCGGCCCAGCTTCCCCTGCTGGATCATCCGGCTCAGGGTGGCGCGCGCCGGCATGTAGCGGAACTCGTGGTTCACCGCATTCACGACCCCTTGCGTCTTCGCCAGGGCCGCGAGCTCCTTCGCCTGCGGCACATTCATCGCGAACGGCTTCTCGCAGAGCACGTGGCGCTTCCGCTCGAGCGCGGCGCGCGCGATCGGGTAGTGGAGATCGACCGGCGTGGCGATGCTCACCAGGTCGGCCTCGACCTCTTCGAGCATCTTCTTCCAGTCGTCGGTGGCATAGTCGACGCTGAACGCCGCGGCGGCTTCGCGCGCCGTCGCCGCGTGCCCGCTCGCGACCCCCACGATCTTGAAATCGGGATGCGAGGCGAACCCCGGCGCGTGCACTTTGGCGCCGAAGCCGGCGCCGACGATGAGGACCCGGATGGGAGCGGCAGTCGGAGGCATGGCCGGCGATTGTACGCGTCGGATCGCTCGTACGGAAGCTAGACCGCCCAACCCTGCCGGCCCAACTTCCCGCTTGCGCCTGGGCCACGGCCCGATGGAACGTGGCGTCCGCCATGATCCCCGATCCGATTCCGACCAGTCCCACGGCTCCATCGCGGCCCGCTGCCCCGGACTTTCTGTGGGGCGCGGCCACCTCCGCCCATCAGATCGAAGGCGCAAATGACGGCAACGACTGGTGGGACTGGGAGCAGATTCCCGGGAGGATCCGCGGCGGCGTCCGCTCGGGATCGGCCTGCCTCGGCTGGGACCGATACGAGGAGGACCTGGATCTCCTCCGCAACCTCGGTCTGAACGCGTACCGCTTCTCCGTGGAGTGGAGCCGCATCGAGCCGGAGCCGGGCCGCTACGACGAGGCCGCACTCCTCCACTACCGGCGCGTGCTCGAGGCGTGCCGCGCGCGGGCCATCGTTCCCGTGGTCACGCTCCACCACTTCACCAACCCGCGCTGGTTCGCGGCGCTGGGCGGGTGGGAGGAGCGCGGAAACCTTCCCCATTTCGAGCGCTTCGCCCGCACCGCCGGCGAGCGGTACGGCGACCTGGTCGACACCTGGATCACCGTGAACGAGCCGGAGGTGTACGGCTTCTACGGCTACGCGAGCGGCATGTGGCCCCCCGGCGTCACCGACCGGTCGCGCGCCCTCCAGGTGATCGCGAACATGCTCGAGGGGCACGCGCTCGCCTCGCGCGCGCTGCGCGACGCCGACCGCACCGACGCCGACGGCGACGGCCGAGCCACGTGGATCGGCGCCGCGAAGCACTGGGTGCTCCTCGATCCGAAGCGCTGGTGGTGGCCCCCCGACCGTCTGGCCTCGGCCCTGCAGCATCGCGTGTTCAACGTGGCGGTCGCGCGCGCCCTCGCGGGCGGACCGATCGACCTCACCATTCCGGGCGCGAAGCCCGCGCGCCGCGACGGGGAGCTGATGCGGGGAACCTCCGACTTTCTGGGCCTCAACTACTACACGCGCTGGCTCGTGGCGCTGGCCGGCAAGGATCCGCGAAGCCCGCGCCCCGGCGTCCCGGTGAACGATCTGGGGTGGGAGATCTACCCGGAGGGTCTGGAGCGCGCGCTGCGCGAGGTCTCGCGATTCGGCTTGCCGATCATCGTGACCGAGAACGGAATCGCCGACGCGTCCGACCGCTCGAGGCCGGAGTTCATCCGAAGAAGTCTCGCGGCGCTCGAGCGCGCGCGCCGCGCGGGCGTGGACGTGCGCGGCTACTTTCACTGGTCTTTATTCGACAATTTCGAATGGGCCGACGGACACGAAGGCCGCTTCGGCCTCTACTCCGTCGACTTCGACAGCCCCGATCAGGGCCGTGTAGAACGGGGCAGCGCGGATGTGTATCGCGACGAAATTGCCCGATATGGACGCGCAAAATGAGACAAGCGCAAGATTCCAGGGGGGTGGCACGCGTATTGCGGAGTATTGCGGATAAGTCACGCGGGCAGCAACACTGCTACCCCAATTTCCCGGAAAGGGACCCCAAGTGAGACGATTAATGATCCTCGCGGCGCTTTTGACGCCGCTACTGGCGAGTGCGTTCGCGAGCCAGGTCAAAGCAGCGGATGTCGACCTCTCCATTCGAATCGGAGATCGATACCGGGGCGACCGGCTGGCATTCAGAGAGCGCCCTCGGATGGTGGTCGTGCCGAACACGCGCGTCTACTACGTCCAGGATTCTTCAAACAGGGACGTGTATCAGTATGGCCGCTTCTACTATGCGAATGAAGGCGGCCGCTGGTATCGCGCCCGGAACTATCGCGGTCCGTGGATCTATGTTCGTGCCCGCAGCGTCCCTCGCCAGATCTACATGGTCCCCGCGGACTATCGCAGGGGATGGCGCGGCGACTACAACTACTGGCAGAACCGCGACTACGACCGCGACTGGAACAACGGTCGCGGCGATCGCGCGAACCGCGGCGACCGCACGGACCGCAACGATCCCCGGGACGGCGGTGACCGCTCGCGTGATGATAATGACCGCAGAGATCGCGGATACGGCCGGGGCAACTAGCCGACCGTTTGGAGTTTCAATTGCTGAGCGGGGCCTGTTCGGCCCCGCTTTTTTTGGCCGGCCCGGGGTGGGACCCCGGCGGCTCACTGTGCACCTGCGGCACCGTTTGGACGGGTGCCGGGCTCTCCCCGGGACAGGCCTACACTTTAATTTGCTCTAACTTACGTCCACCAAAGGGATTGCCTTGTGGGCCACCCGGCAGGACTTGGCATGGGCGTTGCTTAATCAAACGGTTGTATCAGGGCGCTGTATCGGGGAGATGTGCGTCCCCGCTCACGAGGGAGGAAATTCAGATGAAACGACTCCTGGTCTTGGCCGCCGCAGTGGCGTCGCTTTGGCTCGCCGCCCTGCCGGCTTCGAGCATGGCCGCTGCGAGCGTGTCGATCAGCATCGGCGATCCGTATCGCGGGACCGCACTCCAGTTCCGGTCGGAGCCCGACGTCGTCCTCGTGCCGGAGACGCGCGTCTACTATGTACGCAACTATGACCACGACGTCTATCGGTACGGCCGCTATTGGTACTTCGTTGATGACGGGCGCTGGTACCGCGCGCGCAGCTATCGCGGCCCGTTCCTCTACGTCCATCGGACCTCGGTTCCGCGCGCCATCGTTCAGGTGCCGCCGCGCTATCGCCGGCACTGGGGCGGTCCGCCGCCGCACGCGGTCGCCAAGGGGCACCACAAGCAGAAGGACGTGAAGTGGAAGGACAACGGCCACGACAAGCACGACGCCAGGGCGCGAGACGAGGGCGGAAAGAAGCGCGGCAAGGGCCACAAGTAGGATCGCGCCAGCCGCTCGATTTGCGGGGCTCCCCGAGAGGGATCCCTGCGGGGCCTCCCCGAGAGGGATCCCTGCGGGGGCTCCCGTCGAGGTGCCCCGTTCATTTTGGGACGGTCGCGGGGGTCGCGAGTATGGCAAGTTTGGGCAACTGTGTGACAGGGGCGACCCCGCGGCGGAACCCGGTGTCTAACTAGGTGCAGGCTGGAGTCACCGAGGTCCAGCGAGTGATTCGAGACCAGGGTCTCGAAAACGAGAGGAGACAGTCATATGAGACGAATACTCATGACCGCCGCCGCGCTGGCTTCGTTGGCCTTCGCCGCGGCTCCGAGCACGACGCAGGCTGCGACCAGCGTAGGCGTCTCGATCAACATCGGCGACCCGTATCGCGGGGGGTCGCTCCACTTCCGGTCCGAGCCGGACGTGGTCCTCATTCCGGGCTCGCAAGTCTATTACGTCGATGATTACGACGAATACGGCTACGACGATTATGACGGCTATGATTGCGACCTCTACCGCTACGGCGGCTGGTGGTACCTGATCGACGACGGCTACTGGTACCGGGCTCGCTCCTACCGCGGCCCGTTCGTCCACGTCAGTTTCCGTTCGGTGCCGCGCTACGTGTACACCGTGCCGACGCGCTACCGCCGGGACTGGGGCGGGTCATACGCCAACTACGGCGGACGCTGGAATTGGTACCGCGACTCCGACAGGCGGAGCTATACGACCCGCAATCGGAGCTACACGACGCGCGACCGGAGCTACACGACCCCGACGCGCGACCGGAGCTACCAGACACGCGATCGCTACCAGACGCGCGACCGGGGCCACCAGACGCGGAACCAGAACGTTCGCTACCGTGACAACGTCTCGACCCCCAGCCGGGACCGGAGAACCCAGAGCCGAGACCGGAGCTGGGGTGGAAACCGGACCGAGGCGCGTCGGACCACCGACGGGCAGCGGACCGAAGTGAGAAGCCAGGACGCCAACGGCCGCGACCAGAGTCAGGTTCGCGAGAGCCGGTCCCGCGGCCAGAACGACAACTCGAACCGCGGCCAGGGCCGGGACAAGGGGAACAAGGGCGGGAACGGCCACGGGCATGGCAAGGGCGGCAAGTAGCCCGAATTAGAAAAGTAGCCCGAATTATAAAATGTGTACGCGGCGCGAGACGCCGCGGGACTACGAGGCGGGGCTCCCTGACGGGAGCCCCGTTTTCGCGCGCGCGCCGGAATCGATGTTGGCG
>JBKJXM010000324.1:0-12008 GCA_046716305.1 Candidatus Eiseniibacteriota bacterium | reverse complement strand
GGGGGGGGGGCGGGCGGGGGGGGCGCACACCGGTCCCGCGGGGGGCGCGGGGGGGGGCGGCGCCGGGGCTCCGGTGGAGCCCGCGCCGCGGTCTTTGGTTTCGCTCATGTTCGGGGATTGTAGGGGCTGGGCGCTTCCCCGGCCAGCCGGCTTTCGGGTACTCTGCGCGGGTGAATCTTTGCATCTACGAGGATCCTGACGTCCGGCGCTTCGGTCCCCACGTTCTCCTCCGGCCCGTCTTCGCTCTTCGCTGCGGCGCGTTCACCCTGATCGAGAAGCTGGTCCGCGCCTTCCCCGAGCTGCCGCTGATCCTCACCGTCCGTCCGGAGCTGGAGGAAATCACGCGCGCGCACTACCCGACGGCGCACGTGGGAGCGCCTCCCGTGGACGAGACGCTCTTCGTGAACGGCCGCCTCTGCGCGACCGACGACGAGGTTCTCCACTTTCTCGCGGCGTCTCCCAGCGAGGCCTCGTACACGGCGGGCGGCACCCTGTTCGCCGCGAAGGTCTCGGCCAAGCGGTCGGCGCACGCGGCCAAGTGGCTCGCGCAGGGCGATCCGGAGCGCGCGTTCGAGGAGATCCGCGTGCCGGCCGAGGTGAACGCCTTCCTGGCGCGCTCGGCGGCCGACCTGATCCGATGGAGCCCGCGGCAGGTGGTGCAGGACTTCCGGAACGCGTTTCAGCCCCAGACGGTGCGCGGCAAGGTGGACGACGGCGCGCACCTCCTTCAGCCCGAGGCGGTCCACGTCGCGCGCGGCGCCCGCGTCATGGCCGGCGCGGTGCTGAACGCGGAGGGCGGCCCCATCCTGATCCGCGAGAACTCGGTGATCGAGCCGCTCGCGTACGTCGAAGGGCCCGCGGTGATCGGCGAAGGCTCGCGGGTCAAGGCGGGCGCACAGGTCCGCGCCGGCTGCTCGATCGGCCCGGCTGGGCGCATCGGGGGCGAAGTGGACGCGACGGTGTTCCAGGGATACGGCAACAAGCAGCACGACGGCTTCGTGGGGCATTCGTTCGTCGGCGAGTGGGTCAATCTGGGCGCCGGCACGATCACCAGCGACTTGAAGAACAACTACTCGAACGTGCGCCAGTTCCGCTCCACGACGGAGTGGCTGGAGCGCCGCGGCGAGGAGACGGGGCAGCGCCTCCTGGGACTCACCGTGGGCGACTTCACGAAGACGGGGATCGGCGCCACGTTTCCCACCGGCGCGGTCGTGGGGATCGGATGCAACGTCTACGGCACCGCGCTCATGCCGGCCTACATCCCGTCGTTCGTGTGGGGGCAGCCGGGCGACTTCGCCGAGCACCGGGTCGAGGCGGTGATCGAGACCGCGGCGCGCGCGATGGAGCGGCGGAACGTGGAGCTGAGCGTCGCGCTCGACTCGCGCATCCGCGAGGCGTTCGACGAGACGCGGGAGGACCGCGCGCTCTTCCTCAAGGCGCAGACGGACGCGGCGGCCCGCGCGTGAGAGGGCGCTACGACGCGCCGCGGCAGTTCGTGCTGGGCGGACCGCTGACCCCCGTCGTCAAGACTCTCATCATCACGAACGTCGCCGTGTGGCTGTTCCAGATGGCGGCCGGGTATCTGGCGCAAGTGCGCCTGGACCGGCTGTTCGGACTGGTCCCCTACGACGTCACCCACCATCTCTTTCTCTGGCAGCTCGCCACCTACATGTTTCTCCACGGCGGCTTCTTCCACCTCGGGCTCAACATGCTCGCGCTCTGGATGTTCGGGACCGAGCTGGAATCGCTGTGGGGGTCGCGCCGCTTCGCACGCTTCTATTTCGTGACGGGGATCGGCGCCGGGATCTGTTCGGTGCTCGTCGCGTGGAATTCGTTCGTGCCGACCATCGGCGCCTCGGGCGCGATCTACGGGCTCCTGGCCGCCTACGGGATCCTCTTCCCGGAGCGGACTATCCTTCTCTACTTCGTCATCCCGATCAAGGCGAAGTACTTCGTCCTCATTCTCGGGGTCATCACCTTCTGGTCGAGCCTGAGCGCGTCCGGAAGCGGCGTGGCGCACGTGGCCCATCTGGGCGGACTGCTCTTCGGCTGGTTTTATCTCAAGGGATTCGCCGGCTCCGGCGGCGGGGGGCTCCGCATGCCGTCGTTCTCGTTCCGGGCCTGGAGCGAGCGCCGGAGGCAGGAGCGCCTGAAGAAGAAATTCAAAGTCTACTACCGGGACACGCGCGGGGACGACCGCGAGGAGTAACGAGGGGAGGGCCTAGAGCCGCCCTGTCCGGAGCCCCGCCATCACATCGTCCAGCGCCGCCTTCGGCGGCCGCACCTGTTCCAAGGTCAGCGACGCGAGCGGCTGATCCACCAGACCCAGCTCCCGGTCGAGCGCCGCCTCGTTCGCGTTCACGTAGAGAAGCCCCGTCACGAACTTCCCCTCCTCGCGCGACCGGTGCAGCGTGGCCAGCGCCTGGAAGGCGTCGTTCGGATCGTAGTCCTCGCCCAGCTTCTTCAAGAGCACGCGCGAGCCGTCGTGCATCTTCACTTCGCGCGTCTCGCCCGGCGCGTAGTCCACTTCGATGTTCTCGTAGTGGGGCACGTAGGTCACGTCGTGCAGCGGCGCGTCGTGCTCCTTCACGGCCGCGTACGAGCGCGTCGAGCCCTCGTGCGCGTTGAAGGTGACGCAGGGGGAGATCACGTCCACGACGGCCGTGCCGCGGTGGCTGAGCGCCGCCTTGAGAATGGGGCGGAGCTGCTTCGGGTCGCCGGAGAAGGAGCGCGCGACGAAGCCGCACCCGAGCTGCACGGCGATGGCGCACAGGTCAATCGGCGTCAGCTCGTTCACCGCGCCCGACTTCGCCTTGGTCCCGACGTCGGCGGTGGCTGAGAACTGGCCCTTGGTCAATCCGTAGACCCCGTTGTTCTCGATGATGTAGGCCACCGGCACGTTCCGCCGCACCAGGTGGCAGAACTGCCCCAGACCGATCGAAGCGGTGTCGCCGTCGCCCGAGACGCCGAGCAGCGTCAGGTCGTGGTTCGCGAGGAAGACGCCCGTCGCGATGGAGGGCATCCGCCCGTGCACCGCGTTGAAGGCGTGGGAGCGGCCCATGAAGTAGGCCGGCGTCTTGCTCGAGCAGCCGATGCCCGAGAGCTTCGCGACGCGATGGGGCTCCACGCCCAGCTCGAACACCGCCTGGATGATGCTCCCCGTGATGGCGTCGTGCCCGCATCCGGGGCAAAGGGTCGACTTGGCGCCCTTGTAGTCGGCGGCCGTGAGGCCGATCCGGTTCCTTGGTACCGGGGCGGCCGGTGGGGGCGTCGCGGCGGGTGTCGTGCTCATCGGACCGCCACCTCCTCCCGCTGGCCGGCCTTCACTCCGTCGACCACCGTCCGGGCGTCGAGCGGCAGGCCGTCGTAATGGAGAACCGATCGCAGGCGCATCGCGTGCGCGGGGTACTCCATCCGGAGCAGGGCCGCCATCTGCCCGTCGCGGTTCTGCTCCACCACGTAGACCCGCTCGTGACGGGCGAGGAACTGCCCGACGTCCGGCGTGAACGGATACGCCCGCACGCGCAGCGAGGAGGTTTGGATCCCCTGCTCGCGCAGCAGGTCGCGCGCCTCCTCCACCGCCCAGCGCGACGAGCCGTAGCAGAGGATCCCGGCGTCGGCGCCCTTCGTCTCTTCGAGGATCGGCTTCGGCACATGGCCCCGGGCCGTCTCCCACTTGCGGTTCAGCCGGTCCATCACGCGCGGGTACGCCTCGCTCGATTCCGTGTAGCGGGCCTGCTCGTCGTGTCCGGAGCCGCGCGTGAAGTAGGCGGCGATCGGATGGTCGGTCCCCGGGAGCGTGCGGTACGTGATGGCGTCGCCGTCCACGTCGCGGTAGCGCTCGAATTTGCCGATCTTCGTGAGATCGGCCGCCGAGAGCACCTTGCCCCGGTCCCACGGCTTGTCGGGATAGGGGAACGGGTCGGCCATCCAGACGTTCATCGCGATGTCGAGGTCCGAGAGGACGAAGATGGGCGTCTGGAGCCGCTCCGCCAGATCGAACGAGCGCATGCCGAAGTCGTAGCACTCCTCCACCGAGGAGGGGAAGAGCATCACGTGCTTGGTGTCGCCGTGTGACAGAAACGCCACGCTCAGGAGATCCGCCTGGGAGGTGCGCGTTGGAAGGCCCGTGCTGGGTCCGATCCGCTGGATGTCCCAGATCACCGCGGGGATCTCGGCGTAGTAGGCGTAGCCGGTGAACTCGGTCATGAGCGAAAGCCCGGGGCCCGACGTGGTCGTCATGGCGCGCGCGCCGGCCCACGAGGCGCCGAGCACCATGCCGATCGCCGCGATCTCGTCCTCCGCCTGCACGATCGCGTAGGTGGCCTTCCCCGACGCGTCGCGGCGGTAGCGCTCCAGGAATCCGGTCAGCGCCTCGGCCAGGCTGGAGGAGGGCGTGATCGGGTACCACGAGGTGAAGGTCACGCCCCCGAACATGGCGCCGAGCGCCGCCGCCTGGTTTCCGTCGATCAGGATCTTGCCCGCGGTCTTGTCGCGCCGCTCCAGGCGGAAGGGAGCGGGCGGCAGGTTCGCCGCGGCGTAGTCGAATCCGGCGTCGACGGCGGCGCGGTTCATCGCGAGCGCCTTCGGCTTCCGGCCCAGCTGCGCTTCGAGCGCGCGCTCCACTTCGGCCTTCTCGATGCCGAGGAGCTGGGCGAGCACGCCGACGTAGACCATGTTCACGACCAGCTTCCGGAGCTTCACGTCGGGAACGATCGGCTGGACGATCTTGTCGAACGGGACCACGTGCGCGACCGCGCCGTCGGGCACCTTGGGGGTGGGGAGTCCCTCGGCCATCACGACAACGCTCCCGGGCCCCATCGCCGAGATGTCGTATACCGACGTCTCGGGATTCAGGGCCACCAGGACGTCGTTGTGGGTCTGGCGGGCCACGTACCCCTTCTCGTTCACCCGGATGGTGAACCAGGTGGGGAGCCCGGCGATGTTGGACGGGAAGAGGTTCTTCCCGGAAACCGGAATGCCCATCTGGAAGATGGCGCGCAGGAGCGTGTTGTTCGCCGTCTGGCTGCCCGATCCGTTCACGGTAGCCACGTGGATGTTGAAGTCGTTCACCTTCGGCAAGTCTTTTCCCTTTCGGTCGTTTTGTTCGCGTCGGGCGGGAGCGCGGAGCATCTCATTCTCGGACGCCTACGCGAGCCGGTCAAGGCGCTTTGCTTCTCCTTGACCCGCGGCAAGGCGGCGTCAAGAATGGAGCCATGGTGCGCCACACGCTTCCCGAACCCTATCTCACGCTGGACGATGCGGCCCTCGCCGGCCGGATCGTCGAGGCGAAGCGCGCCCTGGGCTCCCGGCTCGTCATCCTCGGGCACCACTACCAGCGGGACGACGTGATCGAGCACGCCGACGTGATCGGCGATTCGTACAAGCTCGCCCGCCTGGGCGCCGAGCGGACGGAGGCGGAATATGTCGTCTTCGCCGGCGTCCATTTCATGGCGGAGAGCGCCGACATCCTCCGCGCGCCGCACCAGACGGTGATCCTGCCCGACCTGAACGCCGGGTGCTCCATGGCCGACATGGCGCCCACCGACGACGTGCTGGACGCGGGCGCCGCGCTCGAGCGCCTGGGCGTGACCGACGTCACGCCCGTCACGTACATGAACTCCACGGCGGACATCAAGGCGTTCTGCGGGGAGCGCGGCGGCGCGGTGTGCACCTCTTCCAACGCCCGCGCGGTCTTCGAGTGGGCGTTCCGCCAGCGCGGCCCGGACGGCCCGGGTCCAAAGATCTTCTTTCTCCCCGACGAGCACCTGGGGAAGAACACCGCGGCGGCCATGGGCATCCCCGAGTCGGAGATCGTCGTGTGGGATCCGATGCGCCCGCAGGGAGGGCTGACCGAAGAGGCCATCCGAAGCGCGAGGGTGATCGTCTGGAAGGGATGCTGCTCCGTTCACACGAAGTTCCAGCTCCGCCACGTGGCCGAACGCCGCGCCGAGGATCCCGGCGTGAAGATCATCGTCCACCCCGAGGTCCCGCGCGAGGTGGCGGCCGAGGCCGACGTGGTCGGCTCGACCGAGACGATCATCCGCACGCTGCGCGAAGCGCCAGCGGGGAGCCGATGGGCGGTGGGCACCGAATACAACCTGGTGAACCGGCTGGCGCGCCAGATGCCGGACAAGAAGATCGCAATCCTGTCCAAAGACTTCTGTATATGCGCTACGATGTACCGGATCTCCCCGCAGAATCTTTTGTGGGCGCTCGAGCGCCTGGTTGCTGGAGAGGTCGTGAACGCGATCCGGGTGCCCGAGCCGACCCGGACGTGGGCCAAGCTCGCGCTGGACCGCATGCTCCAGGTGAGTTGAAGGAGAGCGTCATGGCGTACGTGATCGTCAAAGACATCTGCGAGGGCGAAAGCTCCTGCGTCGATGTCTGCCCGGTGGACTGCATCAAGCCGGGTGAGGGCGAGAACGGTAAGGGAACGAAGTGGTTCCTCGTGGTGGCTGAAGACTGCGTGAGCTGCAACGCTTGCCTCGAGGCCTGCCCGGTCGAAGGGGCCATTCTCCCCGACTGACCGCCGCACCGCCCGAATCCCGAGCCGCACTTCGGTACGTAGGACCCCGCATCCCCTTTCATCTCAAGATTCCACGGCGACGAACCGATATTTGGGACCGCATGCGCGCCGCTCCTTCGAGCCGGCGCCGCGACCTGTCGCGTCCGACCGGGGAAGCCATCGCATGGACTGCGCTGAGGCCAAGTTACGGATCGAGTCTTACGTCACGGGTCAGCTCTCCGCGGGCGAAAAGAAGGCGCTGGACGTGCATCTCGCCGACTGCGCCGAGTGCCGGCTCGACAGTGAGCTGACGCGGGCCTCGAAGAGCGCTCCCACCCGGAGCCTTCTCCCGGCCGCCCCGCCCGAGGCGGCCGCGCGTCCATCGGCGGGCGAATGGACGATCGAGTCGATCTTCGGAAGCGCTTCGGGCTCCGGCGCCGGGAGCGCCGCGGCTTCCGCTCCTGCCCCCGCTTCCACGCCCGCTTCGGGGAGTTCTCTCGAATCCGGTTTTGAGTCGGGAGCGACCTACAGGGGCCCGGCTGAGAGCGGGCCCGTGGCCGAGCCCGATGTTCCGCTACCGCAAATGCTCCAGGGCCCGGCGCCCGCCGCGGCCGCTTCCGCCGGGCCGCCGGAGGAGGGCGCGGGAAACGGCGCTCCCGGCTGGCAATTCGAGCCGGCGGATCAGAAGCAGGAAGCGACGCCGCCCGAGGGGAGCCTCTTCTTCGCGGAGGAGGCGCTCTCGCGCACCGGGACTCCTGCCAAGGCCAAGTCTTCGCTGCTTCGTGTGGTCATGTGGGGTGCCGGCGGAGTCGTGGGATTGGGTCTCTTGGGCGTCTCCATCTGGTTCGCGCTCACCCTGAAGCCGCCCGCGCCCCACGACTCCACGATGCTCCCCAATCCCGGCGTGCCCGCGGCCCAGGGCCCCGGCCCGGGCGAGACGTCCGCGACCGCGGACCCGGCTGGAGAGACTCCGGCCACCGAACATGCGCCGGAGACGGTGGCGCCGGGACCTGCGCCGCCGCCGGTCGAGACCGCCCTGTCCGACGTGCCGCGTGCGGGCCGCGCTGTGGAGCCGCCGCCGCGCGAAACCCGTACGGAGATCACGCCGCCGAAGCAGGAGCCGGCGACCTCGCGCCCCGCCGATCCCGCGCCGCCGAAGAGTGAGCCGGCGCCGCCGCGCCCGGCGCCCCCCGTGGAGCGCCCGCTGTGGGAGCCCGCGATCCGCGAGGAGGCATACGGGCCCCCGGCGCCGCCCCCCGTGAGGCCGCGGCCCACGACCCCCACACCCGACGCGTCTACTTCGTCGCCGCCGGCAGTTGTTCCTTCATCGGATGACCCGCCGCCTGCCACCGCGCCTCCCGTCCAGACGCCGGCGGTCTGGCCGAAGAGCGCGCCGGGCCTCCAACCCCCACCCGAGACGACTCCGGCGCCCGATCCGATCCAGCGGCCCATCGACCGGCTCCACCTGGCGACCTTGGCCGCCGAGCAGAACGCCGACCTGCCGGCGCTCCAGAAGCTCAAAGATACATGGCGCTCATTCCTGAGAACCAGCATCGGCCCGGACCGCGCGCGGGCGAAGCGCGAGCTGGGGGACTGTCTCTGGGCGATCCAGACTTTGACCGCGCGCACGTCCGACCAGAAGGCCGCGCTCGTGGCCTATCGCGACTACCTGCTCAACGCTCCGGCCGGGGGCGCCGACGCCCGCACCGTGGCGCGCATGCGCCAGCTCGAGGACGCCCTCGCCGAATCGCGCTGACGGAGCTTGTCGCTCCGCCTTTCGCGCCGGGCCCGATTGCGCCGGACCCCTTCGATTGACGGACCTCCGGTCGCGACCGTAGGCTTCTAGGAAGTGGAACCCTGGTCGAACCGTCTCCCCCCCTGGCTCCGGAAGCGTCCCGCCTGGCTTCGGCGTCCCGCGTGGCTGGACCGCCTGCCCGCGTGGGTCAGACGCCGCCCCGCCTGGCTGCCGGCCGGGCATGCCCGATGGCTCCTCTTTCTGCTCCTGGTCGTGGGCGGGTTCGTGGCCTACGACTGGTTCCGGCTCTCCGCGATCGGCTCCTCGCAGTACTCCGGAAAGGGATGGACCTTCCCGACGCGCGTCTACGCCGACTGGAAGGAGTACCGCGTCGGAGATCCGCTCGACACGCCCACGCTCCAGTCGTCGCTCGAGCGGGCCCGCTACAAGCGGGTCTGGGGCCGCCCTTCCGACGCCGGCCAGTACCGGATCCGGGGCACGTTCTTCGATATCCGCCTGCGCCCATTCCGCTATCCCGACCACGCGGAGCCCGGCACCGAGGTGCTCGCCGACGTGCGCGAGGGGAGGCTGGTCTCCCTGGCGCAGGGGTTCCGGGAGCCGCGCGGACGCGGCATCCTGCGCATCGATCCGGAGCTCCTGGGCGAGTTCTCGAGCGCGACGCGCGAGCGGCGGAGCTACCTGCCGATCGACCAGATCCCACGGCACGTGGCTCTGGCGGTGGTCGCGAGCGAGGACCGGCGCTTCTACCGGCACTGGGGCTTCGACGTTTTCGGCCTCATCCGGGCCACGCTCGCGAACATGCGCGCGGGCTCGGTGGTCGAGGGGGGGAGCACCATCAGCCAGCAGCTCGCGAAGAACCTCTTCCTCTCCCAGGAGAGGAACTACTTCCGGAAGGTCCACGAGGCGTTCCTCGCCCTCCTGATCGAGATCCGCTATTCCAAGGAGCAGATCCTCGAGTTCTACCTGAACCAGATTTACCTGGGGCAGCGGGGGAGCTGGAGCGTCTGCGGCGTGGAAGAGGCGGCCCTCTTCTATTTCAACAAGCACGCGAAGGAGCTGACGGTGCCCGAGGGGGCGCTGATCGCGGGGATCATCCCCGCGCCGAACCGGCTCTCGCCGTACCGCGACCGGGACGCCGCGCTCTCGCGGCGCGACCACGTGCTCGGGGACATGGTGGACTGCGGCTGGATCTCCAAGGACGAGGCGCGGCGGTATCGCCGGGCGCCCATGCGCTTCGCGGCCAACCCGCCTCCCACGACCCGCGCCCCGTATTTCGTGGACTTCGTCCGGGAGACGCTCTCCAAGGACATCGCGCCGCTCGATCTGAACGCGCGCGGCTACTCGATCTTCACCACCCTCGATCCCGCGGCCCAGGACATCGCCGAGCGCGCGGTGCGCGAGGGGGCGCGCGAGGCGGACTTCCGGTCCGGACGCGGTGGCACCTCGCGCGACCCGGCGCAGGCGGCCCTGGTGGCGATCGAGCCTGCGTCCGGGTACATCCGCGCGATGGTGGGGGGACGGGACTACGCGGAGTCGCCCTACAACCGCGCGGTGGATTCGAAGAGACAGCCGGGCTCCGCATTCAAGCCGTTCGTCTACGTGGCCGCGCTGGACACGCCCTACTCGGGCCGCCGTCCTCCGCTCACGGCGGCGACCCTGCTCGAAGATCTGCCCGACACGTTCCGGACGAGCACGGGACCCTGGGCGCCGCGAAACTACGAGAACTCCTACGAAGGGCACGTCACCGCCGCGCGGGCGCTCGCGCGATCCTTGAACGTGGCCACGGCGCATCTCTCGGAGATGGTCGGGATCGGCACGGTGGCGCGCACGGCGCACGTGCTCGGCATCGAGAGCCGCCTCCGCGAGGTGGCGTCCCTGGCGCTCGGGACGAGCGAGGTGAATACGCTGGAGCTGACGACGGCCTACGCCGCGCTGGCGAACGGCGGGATCTGGATCCGTCCGATGCCGGTGCGCGCGGGCCTGGACCGCGCGGGGGACGAAGTGTGGACCCCGAAGAAGGAGACCCGCCGGGTGCTCCGGCCGGAGACGGCCTACATGACGACGATTCTCTTGCAGGGGCCCGTCATCTACGGCACGGCCGCCTCGATCCGGAGCCAGTACGGCTTCACCCGTCCGGCGGCCGGGAAGACCGGCACCACGGACGACGAGAACGACGCCTGGTTCGTTGGATACACGCCGGATCTGGTCGCGGGCGTCTGGGTGGGATGCGATCGGAATCGGAAGCTCGGGCTCAGCGGGACGCAGGCCGCCGTGCCGATCTGGGTGCGGTTCATGGACGCCGCGCACCGCCACCTGCCCATCCGCGACTTCACGGCCCCGCCCGGGGTCGTCGAGGTCTGGATCGACGCGCAGACCGGCTACCGCGCCGGGCCGGACTGCCCCCGAGTCATGCGCGTCGCGTTCGCCGCCGGCACCGAGCCGCGTGCGGTCTGCCCCGCGTTCCACGCGCCGTCGCTCTTCGATTGGGAGTTGGGGGACAGCACGGGCGGGCTCTTCGACCACGGCACGGACTTGGAGCAGGAGCAGGGAGAGCAGCCGCCTCCGCCGCCGGACGAGGAGCAACCGGGCGATCCGCCGCCTCCGGACGACCGCGACCTGCCGGAGTCGGACGGGCGGTAAATGGTTACTTCAGAAACTCTCGGATGTGGAAGAGGGGGAGGAAGGGAACGCCTCGTGCCGCGAACTCCTCGGCCCCGCCCTCGCCGCGATCCACCACGCACGCCACCAGCCGCACGTCCCCTTGCTCCGCGCGGGCCGCTTCCAGGGCCTGGAGCGCCGAGCCTCCCTTGGTGATCACGTCGTCGACGATGGCGACCGGGATGCCAGAATGGAACGGTCCCTCGATGCGCCGCGACGCCCCGTGCCCCTTCACTTCCTTGCGGACGAGAAAGCCGGAGAGGCCGCGGCCCTGGAGCTGGGACCACACCGTGAGAGCGCCCACGATCGGGTCGGCGCCGAGCGTGAGCCCGCCGACTCCTTCGACGCCGGCCGCGACGAGCGCGGGGTAGAGGAGCCGCGCGATCAAGAGCGCGCCTTCGGGGTGAAGGCTGGTCTGGCGCACGTCGACGTAGTAGCTGCTCTTCGCTCCGGAGGAGAGCGTGAACTCGCCGAAACGAAGCGAGCGCTCGAGAAGAATCTCCCTGAGGCGCGCGCGGTCGGCCGCCGGCTCCGCTGTGGGCAACGTGTCGAGCACGCGCATGAGATACCACACGAAGGGCTCAAGCTGAACGGGAAAATGCGGGTCCTAGGTCCGCGCGCGTCGCGTATACTGGCGCCGTGGATCCCTCCCCCCTGACTCCCGGCTCGATCCGCGAGGTCGCGTGAGCGCGAGCTTCGTCCACCTCCATAACCACAGCGACTACTCGCTGCTCGACGGCGCGTGCCGGCTGGACCGGCTCATCGACCGCTCGAAGCGGCTCGGCATGCCGGCGCTCGCGCTCACCGACCACGGCAATCTCTTCGGGGCCGTCGAATTCTACGGCATGGCCACCGCCGCAGGATTGAAGCCGATCATCGGATGCGAGGTCTACGTGGCGCACGGCGGACGCGCGGAGAAGTCGCGCGGGCCCGACGGGAAGGGCGCGTACGACCACCTGGTGCTCCTCGCGCGGAACCGCGAAGGCTACCGAAACCTCATGAAGCTCTCCTCTCTCGGTTTCACCGAGGGCTTCCACTACAAGCCGCGCGTGGACAAGGAGCTTCTCGCGAAGCACGCGTCCGGGC
>JBKJXM010000323.1:0-3533 GCA_046716305.1 Candidatus Eiseniibacteriota bacterium | reverse complement strand
GAAGTAAAGCGCTCATTTCGATTCCTCGGGATCGGGACCGCCAGACCGCATGGCGGCGGGTCGGGGTCCGATGTGCCTGGGAGGAGCGGCTTTGCCGGGCGGCTGGAGGGAAGCGGGTCTGATCGTTCCCCAGTCAGGGGCGCGGCAGCACGGTGAACCCGACTTGATCAACCGATGCCGAGCCGAAGAAACCGATGCCCCCTTCGATGTGAAAGATGGGGCGCTCGAAGTCATCCCCGGCGTTCGTGCCGAAGCCGATGTTGTTGTTTCCGAAAAAGTCCGTGGATCGGGTCAGGTCGTACCAGTTTCGATCGACAGAGTAGATCCTGACAAAGTAGCGGCCCTCGAAGAAGATTGCGAACCACGGCAGTCGTAGAAAGCCGTCAGGAGCATCGAACGTAGGGGATGAGGTATCTCGATCGAGGCCCGCCAGATCGTCGGGGGAAAGGAAGTCGGCGTCGATGACGGTGGGGGAATCGTCGTCGATGCTGGAGATTCCCACTTGGTAGCCGATGGCGTTATCGCGATCAAAGCGCGCTTCAACCAGGCCATCCTGGTAAATGAGCCGGTTGGAAGCGACGATGAAGACGCTATCCGAATTCATGTAGTCGAAGTCATGCTCCGTGGCGAGACGGTGCCTCACAGTGAGCGATTGCTCGTCCAAGAGCACCCACTCCCGAACGCTGAAGCTATCCGGCGTGGTGGTCTGCGCCGTGACGACACGGCCATCGGCTGCCTGTACGCGGAGATGGTATGTAGTGTTGGGGCGAACCTCGAACGATGCGTTTCCAGTGCGTGCGAAGGGGGAATACCGGCCCTCGGGGAATCCGTCGGCGAAGAGGATCGAGTCCCCAGGCGCTGTGAAAATCGTCACATTAGCTCCCGTAAGAGCTGCATCGCTTCTGGAGTACGGCTCCTTCGGAGATCGGGTCGTGTACAGGAAGACATACGGAATTGACTCCCCCACGATCAATCGTGCATCCACCACGATCGCCCCCACATCCCGTGGCGCCAGCAGGTCCCGCGGGTTCCGCTTCCCGGAGCACCCGAGCCCCAGTGCCATCAGGCAGGCGATCATGACCCACGCGCGCCGCATCGTCAGAATCCGAAGTTGATCCCGACCGTGGGGATCAGGGGTAGCTGGTGGATGATCTTTGGCTCGGTGTCGGGGTTGTCGGTGTCGTACTGAATGAACCATTCGTTCTTCCGGTTGTAGACGTTGAAGACCTGGAGGAAGTAGTCGACCCTCGCGCCGAACAGAAATCCGTGCAGCGTCGCGCTCAGGTCGAGGCGGTGGTAGGGGAGCAGTCGCGCCGAGTTCCGCGGTCCCGGGAGAATGAAGTCGTTGCTGTCGCCGGTGACGGGGTCGCGCAGCGCGTAGCGCCCCGCGGCGGGCGTGAACGCCTGGCCGGTGCCGTAGACGAAGTCGGCCCCGTAGCTCCAGCGCTTCCGATCCCACTGCGCCACTACCTTGACGTCGTGGCGGCGATCGTACTTGGGCGGGAACGCGGCGCCGTTGTTCAATTCCGGCCAGTGGCGGCGGCTCCATCCCAGCGTGTACCCGATCCAGCCGGTCAGGGCGCCTCTCCGGCGCTGCGCGAACAGCTCCATGCCCGATGCCCATCCGCTCCCGCCGGTGAAGAAGACGTCCTCGGTGGTCGTCCCTTCCGCGTCCCCGGTGCGAACGTTGTCAATCTGGACCAGGTTCCGGAGCCACGTGCGATACACCTCCGCGGAGAGCGTGTACGCGGACGAGGCCTCCCACTCCGCGCCTGCCACGAGCTGCCAGGAGCGGCCCGGCTGCGCGGAGAGGTCGGTGGGCACCCAGAAATCGGCGCCGCTGAATCCCTCTGTCGTGACGAGTTGGAGATGCTGCGTGTACCCGCCGCCGCCCGCGGTGAGCCGGAGCGTCGGGCTGACGACGCGGCTCGCGGAGAAGCGCGGCTCCAGGGCGAGCCGCCCCGGACTGCCGAACAGCTCGGCGCGGAGTCCGGGCCGCACGGTCCAGAGCGGCGAGAGACTCCATCGGTCTTCGACGTACGCGGCGGCCGCGCGGGGGCGCTCGTCCCAGCCCGGCTGGGGCGCCTTGTTGAACTCCTGCGTCAGGGTGAAGCGGTACGTGGAAAACGAGGCGCCGGCGCCGACCCGGTGGTCGGGACGCGGCCGCCAGTCGAGATCGGCGCGGCTGGTCACGTCGAGCAGGCGGTTCGTGAAGCGAAGGGGCGTGCTGAAGACCTGCACCTTCGTGTCGCTCCGGTATTCGGAGGCCGCGACCTGGAAGCTCCCGAAGAGGCCGGGACGGAACAGGCGGGTCCAGCGCGCCGTGCCGGCCAGGTTCCCCCAGCGAATGTCGACGTAGCTCCCGACGTCGAGATCGAGATGGACGGCGTCGCGGCCCCGGTATCCCGAGAGCGTGAGGTCGTTCTCCGATCCGATCGCGCGGTGCACCCTCGCGTTCAAGTCGTAGAAGTAGTACGAGGGGATCTCGTTGTCGTCGTTGCGGACCGCGTCCAGCACCGGCTCGAGATAGGTCCGCCGCGCGGACAGAATCCAGGAGCCGTCACGAATGGGCCCTTCGGCGGTCAGGCGCCCCGCGATGATGCTCACCCCGCCGTCGCCGTGAAACGCCTCCCGGCTCCCGTCGCGGTTGGAGACGTCGAGCACCGAGCCGAGGCGGCCCCCGTACTGAGAAGGGTAGGCGCCCTTGTACAAAACCACGTCCTGGATCGCGCCCGGATTGAAGGTCGAGAAGAAGCCGAAGGCGTGGGTCGGGTTGTAGAGCGGGATCTGGTCGAGCAGGATGAGCGTCTGGTCAGGGCCGCCGCCGCGAATGTAGAGGCCGCTGCTGAAGTCCGAGGCCGCCTGGACTCCGGGGAGGAGCTGCAGGCTCCGGATCAGATCCTGCTCCACGACACCCGGGAGCTTCTGAAGCTGGCGCGCCGACATCTGCACCGTGCCGGGCCCGGCGTCGCGGGCACGCCCCCGCTCCCCGGCGACGTCCACCGGGAAGGTATAGCTCGGCGGCTTCATCGGCGCGGTCGTGTCCGCGGCGACGCTCTCGGCGGGGGTAGGTGATGAGGGCGCCGCCGCGAATGGCGGCGCGGGGGGAGCGGCGGGAGCCGTCACAGCGGCGAGCGAAGCCGCGAGCCCGGCCGCGAACATGACCAAGCCAGGCGCTCTCCGGGGCGCGGGGCGCGCGACGGAGGCTCTAGCTGCCCGAGCCGTTCCGGAGCTTTTCGCGGGTCACACCCAGCTGGATCGCGCAGGCCAGAAGCTCCCGCTGCAGCTCGAGCGCCCGCGGCATGTAGGGCTCGAGCGTGCGGAAAAACTCACCCTGCGAGCGGAGCTCTTCCGTCCACTCTTCGGGCCGCACCGCCGTCGCCTCGTCGAAGTCGTCACTGGGGATGTTGAGACCGGAGAGGTCGATGTCCCCCTCGCGGGGCACCCAGCCCACCGGCGTCTCCCGCCCGCCCACGGCCACGAGCGCGCGATCGACGATCCACCGGAGCACGCGCATGTTCTCGCCGTAGCCC
>JBKJXM010000322.1:0-6677 GCA_046716305.1 Candidatus Eiseniibacteriota bacterium | reverse complement strand
GAGTAGCCGCGCTCGGCGTAGCCCAGCCCGCCCGGATACCGGTCGTAGAGAAAGATCGCCTGCTCTCCCAGATTCGCGCTGTCCAGGATGCCGCCGAGGTCGGGGCGGTCGCACATGGCGTGGAGCGGGAGCAGCGTGATCAGGAGATTTCTGAGCCCCGACATTCCTTCGCTGGGGTTCAAGCCCTTCACGCGCATGGCCGCGCGCACCGCCTCATCGGGGCGGATCCACATGGCCACCGTGTCCAGGTTCAGCCGCGGCAGATCGAGCGGGTGGTAGCCGATCGCGTCCAGGCTCCGGAAGCGGATCTTCTTGAACGCGACCGTTGCCCAGGAGACGTTGGCGCCGCCGAAGCCGACCTCGCATTCGCCCCACTTCCTGGTCTCGCGCGTCTCCACCAGGCGGAGCCGCGTGTCGAGCACGGGCTGCGTGTAGTAGTCCACGTCCTGCCGCTCGACGTAGGCAACCTTCTGCTTCAGATCCAGCTCGCGCACGAAGTAGGTGTCCCCCTCGTGCAGGTAGATCGCCTCCGGGTAGATCAGCTCGGGCGCGCTGATCGCGTCCACCGTGGCGAGCACCGCGTTCCCGCGCTTCTGATCGAGGATCGTGTAGGTGTCGTCGGAGATCGTCCTGAGATTCACACGGCCGGCCGGGTAGTCGGACGAGGACCAGTAGCGGAGCCCGTCCAGCGACTTCATCGTCCCCTCTTCTTCCAGAAGACGCCCCAGCGCCTCGGCGCGCGGACCAAAGTAGGATTCGTCCGCGCGCGACAGCGGTAGCTCGTGCGCGGCGCACGCGAGGTGCGAGGCTAGGACGTAGGGGTTCGACGGGTCGATGACCGCGCTCTCGGGCGTCTGGGCGAAGAAGTATTCGGGGTGACGCATTAGATATTGGTCGATCGGGTCGTCGTACGCGACGACGACCGCCATGGAAGGAGCGTGCGAGCGCCCCGCGCGCCCGGCCTGCTGCCAGGTGCTGGCGATGGTGTTGGGGAAGCCGACGAGCACCGCCGCGTCGAGCGAGCCCACGTCGATCCCCAGCTCGAGTGCGTTGGTGGAGATGACGCCGAGGAGATCGCCGTCGAAGAGGCGGCGCTCGATGGCGCGGCGCTCCTCGGGGAGGTAGCCGCCTCGATACGGACTGAGGCGGTCGGCCAGCGAGGCGGAGCCGTCGGGGCGGCGGTCGCCGTCGGCGCCCGTACGGCGCCGCCCGCCATCCTCGAGCTGTTCTCGCGCGTAGCGGTAGATCAGCTCGGCAGCGACGCGGGATCGCGTGAACGCGATGGACGCCACGTTTCGGCGGATGAGGTTCACGAGGATCCGCTCCGCCTCGACGCTGGTGGAAGCGCGCATCTCCGGCCTTTCGGGTCCGGCGTGCCGCGGATTCCAGAACGCGAAGAGCTTCGGGCCGCGCGGAGCGCCATCCTGGTTGACGACCCGCACCGGCTCGCCGATGAGCGATTCGGCCAGCTCGCCGGGGTTTCGGATGGTCGCGGACGAAAGCAGGAAGCGCGGCTCGGCGCCGTAGTGTCGCGCGACGCGCTTCAAGCGCCGGAGCACGTTGGCCACGTGCGAGCCGAAGATGCCCCGGTAGGTGTGCATCTCGTCCACCACCACGTACTTGAGATTTGAAAAGACGCGGCTCCAGCGCGAGTGGTAGGGCAGGATCCCCTGGTGGAGCATGTCGGGGTTGGTCAGGATCGCGTTCGCGCGCTCCCGCAGCTTCCGGCGCGCTTCGCCCGGCGTGTCGCCGTCGTAGGTGCCCGTGGCGAGCGCGCGGGCGAGCGCAGGCGAGGATTCGGCGAAGCGGAGGAGCCCGCGGAGTTGATCCTGGGCGAGCGCCTTGGTCGGAAAGAGGTAGAGCGCGGTGGCGCCCGGCTCGAGCAGGAGCCGCTCGAGAATGGGGATGTGATAGCCGAGCGACTTCCCCGAAGCGGTGCCTGTCGCCACGGCCACGTTTGCCCCGGAGCGGGCGAGGTCCACCGCTTCCGCCTGGTGGACGTAGAGGCGCTCGATCCCCTGCGCGTGGAGCACGGCGTGGAGCGCCTGCGGGAGTGGCTCGGCAAGGTCCCCGTAGACCGCGGGGCGCGCCGGGATCCTCTCCACATGAACCAGCTCGTTCTGCCGGCGGCGATGGCCGTCCGGGCCGTCGATGAAGCGGCGGTCGCGCGACGTGAGCGAGGTGAGAAGCGCCTCGTACTCGTCGAGTGTCGCGGGCGGGTGCGGACGCGCGCCGCGGGCGGCCTCGAAGAGGCCGGGGCCGTGGGTCATGGTGTTGGCGCCGATCGGCGCCGAGCCGGCGGTCATGGACGGGGGCGGCGTACGACGGTCGCAATCACAGCATCCCCTCCCCCTCGAGCAATTTCCGCATCAGCTTGGCGCTGGTCGCCGCCTGTCCCACGTGGCAGTTGTTGAAGAAGACAAAGGTCTTCTTCGCCTGGTTTGTCATCTCGCGGACCTTCGCGACCCACTCTCTTAGCTCGTCCTCCGAATAGGAGTAGTCGTAGCGCGTGCTGGAGGTGCGCAGCGGCTGTGGCGCTTCGGCGGGCCGGTCGGGGGTGCCGCTGAAAAGCGGGCCGAGGTCCGCTGTGGCGCGGGCCGGGGCCCGGGCGCGCTTGGATGCCTCGGCTCCAGCGGCGATTTCCCCGCGCGGCTTCCCTCGGTCGGGCGCCCCGCGGTCCCGCTCTGCCCACCATTTCTCCTTGTTCCTCCCGTGGAAGCGGACGTAGCCGATGGACCCGGTGGTGCGCGCGACGGGCGGGACGAGCCCGGGGAGATCCGGCTCATCCACGCTCACGTAGCCCAGTCTTTCCCGGTCGAGCTCCTGAAATACCTCTTCATCCATCCAGGAGCGATGGCGGAACTCGACGAAGACCGGCTCGTCGCCGCCGAGGAGGTCTTTCAGCCGGCGCAGGTAATCCTGGTTCTCGGGGGTGCGCCGGAAGGCGTACGGGAACTGCGCCAGAATTCCCGTGAGCTTTCCCGCCTCGCGAAGCGGGAGGATCGACCGCGCGAAGTCGCGGTAGAGCTGCGGATCGCGCGACTGCATGTGGGTCATGTCGTGGTGGGTCTTCACCACGAACTCGAACCCGGGCGGCGTCTTCTTCTGGATCGCCTCGAACGTCCGCGGGTGCGGGATGCGGTAGTAGGTGGAGTTCACCTCGACCGAGAGGAACTCGCGCGCGTAGTAGTCGAGCATCTGCGCGCGGTCGGTGCCGGGCGGGTAGAAAGGGCCGACCCAGTCCTTGAACGACCACCCTGATGTGCCGAGGACGATCTTGGGCTTCTCCACGGTAGGCGGTGCCGGCCCCACCCGTCTCATCGCCGTTCCTGCGCGAGCACTTGAACCAGACTGCGGCTCGCCCCTTCGCGCGAGAGGCGCTGCGCGTCGCCCTGGTCCAGCGCCCCAGCGCGCACGATCACCGCGTCCCCGAAGCGGTCCCGCAAGGAATCGGCGGCTTCCGTCATCTTCCGCCGGCGCTCATCCGTCGCGAAGAGGTCCTGCTGGTGAAACCCCTCCGCCGCGACGAGGTCGGAGACCGAAACCCCGATCAGCCGGAGCGGCCGCCCGTCCCAGTTCTCGTCCAGCAGCAGGCAGGTAGTCCGGTAGATCGCGTTTTCGTCGTCGGTGACTTCGGGGAGGGCGCGCTGGCGGATGGTGGTCTTGAAGCGCTTGTCGCGGAATTTCACCGAGATGACACGCCCCAGGTATCCGTCCACGCGAAGCCGCCGCCCGACTTGATCGCACAGCCGGAGAAGATGCGCCAGGATCCGCTCTCGGTCCGAGACGTCCTCCGGCAGCGTGTATTCGTGCCCCATCGACTTGACCGGCACGCCCTCGAAGTAGGGGACGACCTCGGAGTCGTCCTCGCCGCGCGAGGCGTGCTGCATGTGGTCGCCGTTCAAGCCGAAGTGGTAGGTGAGGAATTCGCGCGGGAAGCGCGCGAGCTGGCCGACGGTGCGGATGCCGAGCGCCGCGAGCGATACCGCCGTCTTCTCGCCGATCCCCCACAGGTCGGAGACAGGCCGCGCCTCGTACAGCTCCCGGAAGCGAGCCACCGAGAGCACGCTGAGGCCGTTCGGCTTCTGGAGCCCGCTTCCCATCTTGGCCACGTACTTGTTGGGCGCGATCCCGATGGAGGCGGTAAGACCCACGCGCCGGTGCACGGCGCGCTGGATCGACTGCGCGAGGGGGATGGCCGAGTTCAGGATCGCCTCAGGGTCGGTGGTGTCCGGCTTGAGCTTCACGGCCGCGGTGAGGTCGAGGAACGCCTCGTCGATGCTGAACGGCTCGATGATCGGGGTGAAGTCCTTGAGCGTGTCGAGGATTTGAAGCGAGATGTGGACGTACTTCTTGGGGTCTCCCTCGACAAAGGCGGCGTCAGGGCAGAGTCGCGCCGCCTCGGCGATGGGCATCCCCGCGTGGATCCCGAACCGACGGGCGGGATAGTTCGCGGCCGAGACCACGCCGCGGCTGTCCTTGGACCCGCCCACGATGAGCGGCTTCCCCGAGTAGCGCGGGTTCAGCTTCTCCTCGACCGAAGCGAAAAACGCGTCCATGTCGAGGTGCGCGACGATCCGCATGCAGGATCACCCTTCCATCCATACCCGGGTGAGCTGCCAGGTCAACTCGCGGGAGTCGTAGCGGATCTCGTAGTAATCCGCGTTGTCCGCGAGAAGCGCGAAGTAGTGGATCTTGTTCTCCCCTTCATGGCGGACCCAGTCGCCCGTCACCTTGGCGATGCGAACCGTCTTGTTCTTCCAGCGGAAGCGGATCGGCTTCATCGTCCCGCCGGAAAACATCGTGATGACTTCGATGGGGTCGTGGATGGACTCGATCATGAAATACCCATCTCTCTCGGAAGGAAACGATCGCGCATGGAGCATCAGGAGAGCCTCCGGAAAACCCCCACCACCTTGCCCGCGACCCGCACGTCAGGGTCGGAAGGGCGCACCTCGATCGGTTCGTAGTCATCGTTTTCGGGGAATAGAAGGAGCTTGTCGCGGCGCGGGAAGAAGCGCTTCACCGTGGCCTCGTCGCCGATCAGGACCACGGCGATCTCACCGCTCTTGACGGGGGTTTCGTGCCGGACGAAAACGATGTCGCCGTCCAGGATCCCCGCGTTTTTCATGCTGTCGCCGCGCACGCGGAGGGCGAAGTGCTTGCCCGGGCGCAGGAGCGAGCTGTCCACGGCGATGGTGTCTTCGATGTGCTCTTCGGCGAGGATCGGCGCGCCCGCGGCCACGTGCCCGATAAGCGGGATTTCGAGCAGTTCGTTGGCTCGGCGAGACGCAGGCGACGTGCTGGGCAAGGTGTCGCTAGGTGCCGCGCCGCGCCCGCCGGCCAACTGTACTTCGATGCCCCGGGAGGTGAACCGGTCCCGCCGAATCTTCCCGTCCCGTTCCAGGCGGTCCAGGTGGTAGCGGACCCCGTTGGTGGAGGCAATCCCGAAGGCGGTCCCGATCTCACGGAGGGTGGGCGGGCGGCCCCTATCTCGAAGCGAATCCTCGATATAGCCAAGGATGGCTTCGGCGGAAGGCGCGCGCTGGGGGGACCCTTTGCCCCGGGTCCCTGAGGGATTGGGCTTCGTCCTCATGGCTAAGGGGGAAGATAGTGCACGTTTGTGCAGTTGTCAAGGGGGGTGGGTCGGCGATTGATAGGTCCACAAGACCGGAGGCATACTGCCCGGACCGTGACGCCATGAATGACAGCGAGCCCTTTCGCACCCTGCTCACACTCAATGCGCTGATTGCGTTTCCAACCCTCCTCTATCACCGAATCCTCTCGCAGAGGACCGGCGAGAGGCTGGATCGGCGCCAGGAGGGGCTGTTCATCCTGACGACGCTGCGGCCGATTGGTCTTGTCCTCCTCCTGAGCGTGTTCGCCTACATGGTCGATCCGGACTCGATGGGGTGGGCATCGGCGAAGTTGCCGCGATGGCTGCGGTGGGTGGGGATCGCCTCATGCACGATGGGAACGGTGCTGATCATCTGGACGCTTCGCAGCCTGGGGAAGAACCTCACCGACACCGTGGTCACGCGCCGGGAGCACACGCTGGTCACCCGCGGCCCCTATCGGTGGGTGCGTCATCCCTTCTACGTGTCGGTGACTCTGTTCGTCCTGGGCAACTCGCTCGCGGCCGCCAACTGGTTTTTCCTGGCGGCGGGCTGCCTGGTGCTCGCGCTGCTTCTCGCCCGCACACGCACGGAAGAGGAGAAGCTGCTCGCCCGCTTCGGTGACGGCTACCGCACCTATATGGAACGGACGGGGCGTTTCCTTCCCCGCCTCGTACTTGCCGCGGTCGTGGGCGTGGCGACCCTAGCCGCGACTTCGAGTGGCGCAACGCAACGCCCGGACACGTCTGCCACTGCGACGGCACCGCGTGTAGCGAAACCGCTGATCACCGGCCTGGATCACATCCCCATCGCAGTCCGAAATCTAGAGGCAGCAAGCGCGCGCTACCGCCAGCTCGGTTTCGTGCTCAAGCCGGGTCGGCCGCACGCGAACGGAATCCGCAGCCAGCACGCCAAATTCCGCGACGGCACCGAGCTGGAGTTGATCACGGCTCCCGCGGCGCGCGACTCCCTGACGACCGAATATCGTCGGCTCATCGCCGCCGGCGACGGGCCGGCGTTCGTCGCCCTCTACGCTCCGAGCGTCGACTCTCTCGTTGAACT
>JBKJXM010000321.1:0-3846 GCA_046716305.1 Candidatus Eiseniibacteriota bacterium | reverse complement strand
ACTGAGGAGTTCGCGATGGGTTACGTTCGTGGAGCCAGATGACACGGTCGCAAACTCTGCGGCCTGGTGATAGCGCGGGCCCCGGTGGCGTGAGCTGCCTGGTCTTCGCGTATGTGGGCGTGTGGGCGAGAGTTGCGGGAGTGTAGACAGGCACGGTATTATCGCTGGCTGGAGCAGGATGAAGGCATCCGAGATGGCTTCAGGAGCCTTCTGGAGTCGAAGGTAGATCCTTGGCGCCGATCGAAACCGCCCCTCCGCGCGCGAGCAGCACGAGCGCATCACCGATTTCGTCGACTGTGAGGGCAGCGCGAACGTGGTCGTGTGCGATGGCATATTCGGGCATCGAAGCGTGTTCAGCTTCCGAAGGCTTCTGCACGAGGGAGAGTCCGCCGGCTGTCGTGATATGCAGAAGACCCTGCATCCCGTCGTGGCCGCCGCCGGTGAGCACAACGCCCACTACGCGGGGTCCATACGCGAGCGCCGCCGAGGTAAAGAGCGGATCTACTGCCGGTCGCGTGTGATGTTCCTTAGCTCCGCCATCGAGGGCGATGCTGTCGTGTTCGAACGTCATATGGCAATCGGCCGGTGCGATGTAGACGACCCCACGCATCAAGGAATCCCCGTGGGTCGGCTCGACGACCCGCAGCCTTGTTTTCATCCCAAGTGAGGTAGACCAATTCGACGTGGAGGCGGCACCTCGATGGATCACAACACCAATGAACGCCGGTAGGTCCTCCGGAAGCCGAGAGAGAATCTCGATGACAGCACGGATCCCTCCGGCGGACGCACCGACTACGATGACGTCTCGCGCAATCTTCTCCGGATTGATCACCGGGCGCGACCCCGCGCCTTGCGACCGCCGACTTCGAAGCAACAGCGCTGGCGGTCATAGCGGTCGCAGCATTTCACGACCGGGTGGCCCACGAACTCGCTCAGGAAGCTTTCGAGTGCGTTACACGCTTCAGGATACTCGGCTGTCGCGGCGGCGAGCGGGCAGCCATGCCCGAGAATCACGAACCGGCCGGCCTCCTCCCGGACATCGGTAACGCTGCCTAGGTCGTTCATGAGCGTGCTCGCGGCGAACACGCGTTCTCCCAGCGTCCCGTGCGGCATGACACGCCCTGTCATCAACCCGCGTCCCACTGCGCGCATGATTGCATCGAATTCTTTCCGCGGCATGCGGGCGGCCAGCACGTGGAGGAGTTGAGTCAGGATCGGGACGTACGCCCGCGAGAGGAGAAGCTCGGCTTCGGTCGTCACGGCGTAGGTGCGAGCCGGCTTGCTCGTGCCGCGTTGAACGCCTCGCGGCTCGACGACGCCTTCCCGTTCCATGGTCGCGAGATGCGATCGGACCGCGGTGCGGGTCAGCCCCACCGCGCCCGCTAGCTGATCGATGGTCATCTCACCACGCCGAATGAGCTCGACAATCCGTCCGGAAGTGCCTTCGGTTAAGCGGCGTTGGCGTTTCAACTTTCCCACTTCACCCCCCAGCTCAGGGTCGAACGGTCGCCCAGCCAGATTCAGCAGATTTAGCTATTTTTGATTGCTTATCTCATTTCTGTACGAGTACTCTACCACTGGGATGGCCCGAAGGGATTCCGGGGCGGGGCCGTGTTCCGTGCCTCCTCGATTGCGCTCGCCGCAGCACTGGATTTCACAAAGGAGGCTGCCATGAGCAGAAAATCCATTCTATATCTCGCGCTGGCGGTCATGGCGAGTCTCTATCTCGCCGTCGCCAACCCACAAGCCGCCGGGATCAAGAAGCCCAAGCCTCCCGGCTCGAGTTCCAGCTTCGATCAGATCATCCGGCAGCACTCGAGCGCGATGCTCGACGAGGGCCGGCAGACCTTCCGCTATGACACGTTCGGCAACGAAGAGTTCTGGGGCGGACTCCTGCGGCTTCACGAGGCGATCGAAGGGTCAGCCCTCGGCGGCGTTGGCCCGGGCGTGAGCCCTCGAGCGGCGCTGGAAGTCGGGCTCAAGGTCGACGTGAACGCTCTCTCCACTGCGACTCTGGATGCACTGCAGGCGGGACAGGTGAACCTGGACGATCCTGCCGTCACGCTCGAGCTGCTGCGACAGAACGCGGTGGTCGGCGTCACGGGATTCGTCGGCGGCGACGGGCGCCTTCAGTCGATGGGAATTCAATGCGCCTTCTGCCATTCGACCGTTGACAATTCATTCGCGCCTGGCATCGGGCACCGCCTCGACGGCTGGGCCAATCGGGATCTGAACGTGGGCGCCATCGTGGCGCTCGCTCCCAATCTCCAGCCGCTGGCTGATCTTCTCGGCACGGACGTCGCGACAGTGCGGAACGTCCTGCTGAGCTGGGGGCCCGGCAAGTTCGACGCCGAGCTGATCCTGGACGGGAAGGCGTTCCAACCCGATGGACGCTCCGCTGCGACGCTCATCCCGCCGGCCTTCGGACTCGCAGGGGTCAACCTGCACACTTGGACCGGGTGGGGATCGGCGACCCACTGGAACGCGTTCGTGTCGAATCTGGAGATGCACGGGAAAGGCACGTTCTTCGACCCCCGCCTGGACGACGCCACCCGATTTCCAATCGCCGCGGCGAACAACTTTGGTCACGTCTCCAATACCGATGACCGGATCACGGAAAAGCTTCCGGCGCTTCACTTCTACCAGCTCGCGATTCCGGCGCCCAAACCGCCTGGGGGGTCCTTCGATGCGACGAAAGCCTCCAACGGCGATGCGTTGTTTAGCGGGAAAGCCAAGTGCGCGACTTGCCACACGGACAAGTTGTACACGGAGCCGGGATGGAACATGCACCGCGGTGAGGAGATTGGTATCGACAACTTCCAGGCCAACCGCAGCCCCGACCAGCGGTACCGCACATCCCCGCTGAAGGGCCTGTGGACCCACCAGAAAGGCGGGTTCTATCACGACGGACGCTTCGCCACGCTCCTCGGCGTGGTCAACCACTACAATGCGTTCCTGGGACTTGGACTCTCCGAGATGGAGAAGACTGACTTGGTCGAGTTCCTGAAATCCTTGGGTGACGATGTGCCGCCCATTCGGAGCACTGGCGATCTGGCACCCGCACGTTCGGTCGGGAGCGTATCGGCGTCGTGGGAGCTACGTGTCGTGCCGTCGCCGTCGCGGCGCGAGGCGGGCGTCAGGATGGAGTTGAGGGGCGCCTCGACAAGCGCCGCGCCGTCGGACCTGATAGCACGGGTATTCGACGTGCGCGGCCGGCTCGTCACCTCGATCAAGCCACGAGGAACGACCGCCAACAACGGAGTCGTGCGCATCGATTGGGACGGAAAGGATCAGCAGGGTCGTGCCGTCGCAGCAGGCGTCTACCTCATCCGCGTTGTCGCTCCGTCTGCCGCACTCCAGGAGGAACGAAAAGTCATCCTCCGCTGAATAGTCGGACACCGACTCTGACCCTGCGGCCTCGGGGAGCCAGTCTTCTCATGAAAAGCGCGTCCGGCAAGACCCGATCGCCATGGATGAAGGAACCCGCCATCTCGTCGGTGGGCAGGCCTAGGCACGACCTCCGCACTGAGATCTGTATCATTGGGGCAGGGATCTCGGGCCTCACCACCGCCTACCTGGCCGCGCGCGAAGGACGCGAGGTCGTCGTGATCGGTGCTGGAGCGATCGCTGACGGCGAGACCGCTCGGACGACCGCGCATCTCACATGCGTTCTCGACCGTCGATACTTCGAGCTCGAACAGCTCCACGGGGCAGAGGGCGTGCGGCTGGCCGCTGAAAGCCATGCGGCCGCCATCGCACGCATGGGGGCCCTTATTCGAGAGGAACAAATCCCGTGTGATTTCGAACGCGTGAGTGCGTACTTGTTTGTGCCGCACGGTCATAGGC
>JBKJXM010000320.1:0-4680 GCA_046716305.1 Candidatus Eiseniibacteriota bacterium | reverse complement strand
CACTTCGAGCGCTTCCGCATCATGGAGGACGTGGAGTTCGAGGGTCCCGAGGGGATGCCGCGTGTGATCGGGGTCGCGGGGCCTGAGCGCGCGGGTCGGCTCTCGGCGATGGCCTCTGAGATCACGGGCTCGCGCGCCATTCATGCTGAGCCGCTTTCGTTCCTGCTCGCTCCCGCACAACAGACCCTGCCATTCGCGCCCGCCGACGCGGTCGAAGCATGGCGCCTGGCCACAGGACTCCCGCGCGCCGGCGTGGACTTCGACGCAGACCGCATCGCGACCGAGCTGGACCTGCCCGACGCGATCTCTTCCTCTAAGGGGTGCTACGTGGGGCAGGAGGTTGTGGCGCGAACTTCCAACCGCGGGCAGGTGCGCCGGCGCCGCATAGGTTACCGCTTCCGCTGGCCGGCGGTGACGCCCCCGCCTCCCAAGTCCGAGATCCGCACCGCCGCTGCGGCAACCGCCGTGGGCTTCCTCACGAGCGCGGCGCCGGAGCCGGGCACCGGCGAATGGCTGGGAATGGGCTACTTATCCACCGAAGCGGCGGCGGCCCAAGACCCGTTGGTTTTGACCCACTCGGGGACCACAGCCCCTATATCCCTCCAACCCTGGCCGCTGTAACCCCCTCTCAACCTAGAACTAAGGGCCTCAAAACCGCCGGCAAACAGCGGACCGATTGACATAAACCATTCAAAATGGTATAATTACCGCTTCTAAGTAAACATACGGGTGCGTCTCGTCGGTGCCAGGCCGTCTCTCGGCCCGAGACCTTCGCGAAGCGCACGCCTCCACAACCAGGACCTGCAACGATATCGGCCCGCCCGGGTCGGTGCCAGGGAGGTGAGACCGCCAGAGACACCTCGACCCTTTCTTTCCCCGTGAATCACCACCGATGCGCCTCATCTCACGCGACGCGCGGGCATTGCATCCGCCCCGCCGCCGCACGGAATCACCGCAGGAGAAAAGGCGATGAATCGCGCAAGCCGATTTACCACGGTCGTGTTCGCCGCATGCGCCCTTGCGGGGGCGAGCATGGCCAGCGCCACCACCGTTCAGAAGCTCTCCATGAAGGACCTCTCCAAGAACTCCGCCGCCATCGTCCGCGCCGAAGTCGTGGATTCGGACGCGCGCTACGACGCCGACAAGGAGATCTACACGTACGTCACGCTCCGCGTGCTCGAGCCCGTGAAGGGATCGCGCAAGGACGACGTCATCACGATCCGGCAGCTCGGCGGGATCGTCGACCAGATCGCTTCGATCGTCCCCGGCATGCCGACCTTCAAGAAGGGGGAGGAGGTCGTCGTATTCCTGTCTGGGAACACCAAGGCGGGCTACCCGATGGTCGTGGGTCTGCAGCAGGGCAAGTACTCGGTCAGCCAGGACGAGCACGGCAACAAGCACGTTCGGAACGAGCTGGACGGCCTCAAGATGATGGACCCGAGCGGCTCCGTCATCGAGGGCACGAAGGTCACGCCGAACATGCCGTTGCAGAGTTTCCTGGACGGCGTCCGCACCGAGCTCGACGAATCGGGCAAGGTGAATGTTGATCCCACACCCCAGACCGAGTAACGCGGAGGACGTGCAACTATGAATTCAGCTCGATTTCGCGTCGCCGCCGCCGTGCTGCTCTGCGGAGCGATCACGCTCACGCTGGCGAATCCGGCCGCGGCGTTCATCCGTTTGACCCGTCAAGCATCCCCGACTTCGGCCGTCGTCCAGGCACACTGGCTGGACTCGAATCTCCCGCTCTCGAGCGTGATCAATCCGGCGAACGCAGACATCCCGCAGGCCACGGCGCTCGCCACGGTCCAGGCGGCCGCCGAGTCGTGGGAGAACGTGAACACCTCGTACTTCACCGTGAATCCGCATCAGTTCGCGGGCCCGCCGGAGATCGCTCCGGTTCTCGCGAATGACGGGCAGAACAGCATGTTTTTCGACACCCCTGGCGCGAACTTCGCCCCGGGCGGGTCGGTGATCGCTTTCGTCCGTTCGGTGATCAACCTTGCGGACGGCCAGACGCTCGACGCCGACATGGTCTTCAACGACCGCGATTTCTTCTCGTCGGTCTCGACGCCGAACCTGACTCCGGCTCCCGCCGGACAGTCGAGCGTCGATCTGGAAGCGGTCATCGCGCATGAGTACGGCCACTACTTCGGCCTGGATCACACCAGCGTGGCCGGAACGACGATGATCCCGTTCATTTCCAATAACATCAGCCAGCGCACGCTGGAGTTGGACGACCGGGCCGGCATCTCGGACATCTACCCCGAATCCGCCGCGCGCGGACTCTCGCCGGGCGGCGTCGATTTCGGCGCGACCACCGGCACGGTCAGCGGCACCGTGGTGAGCGGCTTCAACGGCTCGGCCATCTTCGGCGCGCACGTCGAGGCGTTCAATCTGGCAATCCCCAACGCGGCCAACTCGATCAGCAGCATCTCGGGTGAGCTGACAATCCGGAACGGCCAGGGCGACTACGTGATCCGCGGTCTTCCTCCGGGGAACTATGCCGTGCGCATCGTCCCGCTCGACGGCGTGAACACCACGGCCGCCGACGCGAACATCGGCGGCGTGTTCAACGGCATCGACATCGGATTCGAGCCCGAGTTCTGGAACGGCGCGAATGAGAGCGCCGACGGCTTCACGGACAACGCGAACGCCCTCAATCCGATCGCCGTGGACGCGGGCGCGGCCAGCGGCGGGATCAATTTCATCACGAACACCTACCCTGGTCGCGTCATCATCGCGCAGCACGGGCAGTTCGAGAATTTCGTGACATCCGGGAACAATGCATATCGGGCGGTCCGTTTCGATCCGCCCTTCGAGGGTCCCTATACGATCACGAGCGTCAACTTCCCGTCGTTCACGTTCAACGGCGTTCCGGCGAATTTCACGAGCGTGAAGCTCTGCCGCATGAACCCGGCGAACGGCGGCCCGGACCTCGCGAACCCGCTCTTCAACCAGGCGCCCTTCTCCGGGAACCCGAACGGGAACAACATCGTCCCGCTCAACATCTCGGTGAACACGCAGGGGCAGACGTTCTTCTGGGTGCTCCAGTTCCCGTCGCAGGCCGCTACCCCCGGATTCCCGAACAACTTCCCGTTCATCCGGATGGACTTCACGGCGCTGGAGAAAGGGCTCTTTGCCAATTCCTATTCCGTCACGCTGGCCGGCGCCCCCGCGATTCTGATCGATCGGAACCTCGCGGTGGGCATGACGTGCCAGGTTGCGAGCCCGGGCGACGTTCCGATTCAGGCGCCGACGGGTCTAGGAGCGAATCGCCGGGTCCTCCAGACTGACTTCAGCTTTGTGAAACCGGCGAACCGGCGGGCCGATGGCTTCGACATGCCGCAGAACTCGGTCGATCAGGTCGTGCTCGTAAAGCGGGACACCGCCGCCGGCGGGAACTTCTCGTACGTCGACCAGGATACGACGGGGGCCGGCAGCTCCGCCGTGCACGTCGCGCCTTCGCCCGCGAACACGCCGCCCGCCACGATCTGGGCGGTGCAGGCGATCGACAAGAACGGACACCGGAGCCTCACCTCGGCTGTCACGATCCTCGCGCTCGGCGAGGACGCGGATGAGCCGAACGGAAAGCTCAGCGAACCGACCATCCTGGATCCGGTGAACCCCACCGTGAACCGTCCGGAGACCTATGCTCCGGCCGGCGACCAGGATTTCTTCCAGGTCATGGCCGCTCCGGGCGACGTCATCGACGCGAGCGCGACGGCGACGGCCCAGGACGGCTTCAACAACACCGATCTGGTCATGTTCCTCTATGACAACAACGGGAACATCGTTGCCTCCAACGACGACTTCTCCGGGCTGAATCCCAGGATCGTCTACACGGTGCCCAGCGACAAGGGACTCAAGTCGGCCAAGAAGTACCGCATCCAGGTGACCGACTTCCGGAGCTCGACGCTCACGAACCCGGTGCCTCAGGTCCGCGTTCCGGCGACGTACAACCTGAGCGCCAAGGTGACGCCGCCCGCGGCCCTCGCGGCGCGGATCGGCGGACGCACGATCAACCCGAACGAGTTCTATTTCGCGAACAGCGGGCCGAACCCGGCCAACCCGGTCGCGAAGCTCATGCTGGTGATTCCGCGGAGCGCGGGGAACAGCAGCGTTCGGGTGAACATCTTCAACGTGAACGGCCGCCTCGTCCGGACCCTCGTGGACCGGAACCTCGAGGCTGGACCGCACACGATGCTGTGGGATGGCAAAGACCGCGCGGGCCGCACCGTCGCCTCCGGCAATTACTACGCCCGGATGGAAGCGGGGAAGGTCAGGCAGGACGCGCGGATCACCATCTTGAAGTGATCTCGTGAATCGAGTCAAAGCCTCATGATTCGTCGTCGTACCGGGGGGCCGGCGTCGACCGCCGGCCCCCTTCTTCTTTGGTGCGCGCTCGCGCTGGCCGCCTGCTTGGCACCGCCGTGTGCGCGGGCGGCGGACTGGATCCCGCCTCCGCGCGTGACTGCGCTGCTCCCGAGCGCCGCGTTCGCGCCTGGCACCACGCACACGATCGAGCTGACGGTGCGCGCGAACGGCGCAGGCTCGAGTGTGATCTGGGTCGCTACGAGCGGCGGCTCGTTCATCACGGGGATCACCCCGGCGAGCGGGCTCCTCTCGGTCCCGGCCAACTCCATCGGCACCGTGAGCCTGACCGTGACGGTTCCGAGC
>JBKJXM010000319.1:0-3481 GCA_046716305.1 Candidatus Eiseniibacteriota bacterium | reverse complement strand
GTTCGACGCCGCGGGCCGGTCGGAGCGCTCACCGGCCCGCCTCGATCTGGCGTTGGCCGCGCCGCCCCGCGGCAATGATACCCAGCTTCGCGAAGGCGACCGCCTCTTCATACCCGGCCGGGCGCGGTGGATGGAAGGGGATGAGGTCGTCGTCGCGGGCGAAGTCGCGCGTCCCGGTCCCTATCCCATCCGCTCCGGCGTCGACCGACTGCGCGGCGTGCTCGCCATGGCCGGAGGCTTCACCCCCTTCGCGGACAGCGCCGCGACGCGGGTCGAGCGAAACGACGAAGCGCCCCGCGACAGCGCGTTCTTGCGGCTCGCGGAGCGGAACCCCGATCTCCTCACTGCTTCCGACCGGCAGTACGTCGTCACCGCTTCTCGCGAGAGGCGCGCGGTGTCGGCCAACGTGGGAGCGCTCCTCCTGCGCGAAGATCCGCGCGGAGACGTCGCGCTCCACAACGGGGACAGGATCGTGGTGCCGCGGAGCGTCGCGCTCGTCTCGGTGCAGGGGGAGGTCCGGGCGCCCGGCTATGTGCCCTACACTCCCGGGCGTGACGTGTCGGACTACGTGAAGGAAGCGGGCGGCTACACGTCGCGCGCGCACAAGGGTCGCATTCGCGTGACGCTGGCCGCGACCGGGGGACAGGTCAGCCCCGGCGAGGCGGGGGCGCTCCGGCCCGGGGACGTGGTGTGGGTGCCGACACGTCCGGAGCGAAGCACCTGGGGCACCGTCCGGGACGTCTTGACCACGGCCGCGCAGGTGGCGACGATCTATCTCGTCGTGCACCAGGCGACGAAATGAGAGCGATGGATCCCGCGTTCCGCGAGGGCCAGGCGCCGGCGTTGGGCGATCTGCTCGATGTAATGCGGAGACGCCGCCGCTTCCTCGCGCTCAACGTCGCGGCGACGACGCTCGTCGCCCTCGTCATCGCCCTGCTCCTCCCGAAGTGGTACATGGGGCGAGCGGTCCTGCTTCCCCCCATGGAGGACGATCTGGGGTCGAGCGCGATCTCGCAGCTCATGCCGCGCGGGCTCGGGAGCTTCCGCATCCCCGGCGCGCCCACCCTGTCCGACGTCTTTGTCGCCGTGTTGAAGAGCCGTACCGTCGCCGACCGGATCGTGCGCGGCTTCGACCTGGTGCGCCGCTATGACGTCCCCGACGCCGAGAAGGCCGTGAAGGAGCTGGAGGGCCACGTGCAATTCAAGGTCGGCGATGAGGGAACGATCGCGGTCCTCGTCGAGGATCGCGACCCCAAGATCGCGGCCGCCATGGCGAACGCCTACGTGGACGAGCTGGACCGGTTCAACAAGGAGACCCGCACGACCGGCGCGCAGCGGACGCGCGCGTTCATCGAGCAGCGCCTGGACGTGGCGAAGCGCGACCTGGCCGCGGCCGAGGACCTCCTGCGTGACTACCAGCAGCGCCGGCGGCTTCCCGCGCTCTCACCCAGCGACCGGAGCGACGCCGAGATGGGGGCGCAGCTCATGGCGCAGAAGATCGCGCTCGAGATGCGGCTCCAAGTGCTGCGCCAGTCGCTCGCCGAGAACAGCGAGGAAGTGCGCCGCGTGCGCGAAGAGCTGACCGCCGTCGACCGGCAGGTAGGAGGATTGCCGCGAGCGGGGCTCGACATCGCGCGGCTCTGGCGCGACGTGAAGGTGCAGGAGCAGGTCTACGAGCTACTGACCGCGCAGCTCGAGGAGGCCCGCATCCGCGAGACGCGCGACACGCCCACCGTGCAGGTTCTGGACCGCGCCGAGGTGCCGCTTCACAAATCGCGGCCGAAGCGGGCAGTTGTGGTGATCGCGGGATTCCTGGTCGGGCTGGTGGGAAGCATTGCTGCGGTACTGCTGATGGAACGGCGGCAAGTTTCGTCCGGCGGACCGGCGCGCATCGCGTGAGCGGGCCATGCCCAGCGCCCACGCTCGACTCCAAACTCCCGGAAGACTGAAGCCCCGAGAATCGCTCGTCCTCGCGTTCATCCTGGCGGCCGAGGTCGCGCTTCTCCTGCAGGGCCTGGGCGGCGGAAACCCCTTCTCACTCGTTTTCGTGGCGATGGGAGCCGTCTACCTCTTGGTCGCGTTCCGGGCTCCTGAGGTCGCCTGGCTGCTCGCGTTCGCCTGCGTGCCTCTCTCCAGAGAAGTGCCGATCCCAGGCGGCGCCATCTCGGTTCCCACCGAGCCCATGATCGGACTGGCGCTCGCCGGCTGGGGCCTCCGGACGCTGCTGGCCGGGGGTATCGATCTTCGGCCTTCCCGGATCCATGCGCCGCTGGCTGCGTGCGCGGTGGTGTCTCTGGTCTCCGTCGTGTTCGGCTTGTTCCCTGTTGCCGGCGTCAAGGCCTGGATCGTATCCGCCGGATACGCGGCCTTCGGCTATTTCTACGTAGCCGCCACGCCCTGGAGCGAAGCCCGGCGCAAGCGCTGGGTGCGTCTCGCAGTCACGATGGGAGCAGCTATCGGACTCTATGGGGCGCTTCGCGTGATCGCCGCAGGGTTCAGTCAGCGTCTCGCCTACGGTCTCGGACGGCCGTTCTTTCCGGAGCACGGGACCTACGCTGCTTTCCTGGCATTCCTTCTTCCCATTTCGCTTTTCGAAGCGATCGGACGTCGTGGCTGGCCACGAATCGCCTACTCGGCCGCGTTCGTCACGATCTCCCTCGGCCTCATGCTCTCGTTCACGCGTGCGGCCTGGGTCGCGGTGGGCATCGTGGTTCCCGCGGCGATGGGGATCTGGGCCTACGCGAAACACGGCTCGCGCCAATTGGTGTGGGCCGTGTTCCTGGTGCTCACCGTGGCCGCGTTGATGGTCGCGATGGGTTCCGGCCGGGGCATCGTCGCGCACATGAATACGATTACCAGCGTGGACAACGCATCCAATCTCGAGCGCTGGAACCGATGGATGGCGGCATCGGAGATGGCTCGGGACCATCCCGCGCTCGGTGTTGGGTACGGCGGCTACGAAGATGCCTATCCGCTGTATCGGAGGGCCGCCATCGTGACCGAGATGCACTACCTCCGGTTCGGAGCACATAGCGAGCCCCTCAGGCTTCTCTCGGAGACCGGCCTCGCGGGACTTCTCGCCGGGATCTGGCTGGTCGTGGCCGCCCTGGTCGCCGGCCTTCGGTCGGTTTTTCGATTGCCGGACCCGGCCGCGGCGCGGCTTGCTCTCGCAGTCACCACGGCGATCGCCCTGTACGCGGTGCACGGCGTGTTCAATTCCTATCTTGGAATCGACAAGGTATCGGTGCCGTTCTGGCTATCCCTGGGGGCGCTCGCCGCATTCGAGCGAGAAACGGGTAGGACGGGGCCCGACTCTCACGCGCGTCTTCGTGACGGCGCGTGAAGCCGCCTCGCCCGCTCCGTGTCCTGGCGGTGGACCATACGGCGGGCGTCTCACCGTTTCGTCGTAAGTTCGCCGCGCTCGCGCGGCGCTCCGGCATCGATCTCACGGTGTTGGCGCCGCGGCGTTGGATGGAGAATT